>JBNMJF010000108.1:0-6234 GCA_050873665.1 Helicobacteraceae bacterium | reverse complement strand
GCCAAAATCGCCTCATAATTATTATGCGTAATCAAAAATTTTTCTAACAAAATCACCCCTTACAATCGCTTAAAAATTTACGCCAAAGATTAGCATTTAGTGGCTTAAAGATTTGTGATAATTTTTGTGTTTTATTTTAGATTGCTTCGGCAATAAATTGCCTCGCAATGACGAATCGTTTGGATACTTCGCTACATTTCATTCCGCTCAGTATGACGAATCCCCACGCCATTGCTACGATTCGACTAAAGCCAAATCTCTCAACGCCGAATCTACCGTGCGTTATATTATTTTTTTACATAGATTCGCGTAAGTTTTCATAAAATTTGACCTATTTGGATTCATCGAATCCAAAAAAGTGCTACAATTTCGCTTTCAACTTCAAAAATTCAAGGGAGGTAAGATGGAATCTGATAACAAAATTATCGAGAGTTACACGGGAGTAGCGAAGAATAATAGAGCTAGTAGAATGCCTGCGACATTAGATTGGTTGCAAAGTGCAAGTGGGCTATTTTTGGCGTTGTTTATGATAGCGCATATGTTTTTTGTCTCAAGCATTCTTATTAGCGAAAAGGCGATGTATAAAATCACCAAAATGTTTGAATTGGACTTTATCATCGATGGTGGCTGTCCGCTGGTGGTTACAATCATCGGCATAGTCGTATTTGCGGTGTTTGTGTTGCACGCATTTTTGGCGATGAGGAAATTTCCTATCAATTATCGTCAGCTATTGCGATTCAAAACGCATAAAAATATGCTCCACCACAAGGACACTTCAAATTGGGGGATTCAAGCATTGACAGGGTTTATCCTATTTTTCTTAGGTAGCGTGCATTTATACATTATGATGACTCAGCCACAGACAATCGGCCCTGTGGGCTCATCATATCGATTCGTTCATCAGCATTTTTGGGCGTTGTATATCGTGCTTTTATTTGCAGTAGAGCTACACGGCTCAATCGGGCTATATCGCCTAGCGGTAAAATGGGGCTGGTTTGAGGCAAAAACGCCTGAGGCTACGCTAAAGCGACTACGAACTGCGAAAGTCGCCCTAAGCGTCTTTTTTATCCTACTAGGACTTGCGACTTACGCTGCGTATGTCAAAAAAGGACTTAGCCTAGATGCGAATACGGATTATATGCACTACGAATATGTAGAATACACAAAATAAGGGGAGATATATGAATATACAATACTGCGATAGTTTAATCATAGGTGGCGGTTTGGCTGGACTCCGCGCGGCGATTGAATGCAAGAAAATGGGCTTAAGCACCATTGTGCTAAGTCTAATTCCCGTCAAGCGAAGCCACTCAGCAGCCGCACAGGGCGGAATGCAAGCAAGTCTTGGCAACTCAAAAATGAGTGATGGCGACAATGAAGACTTGCACTTTATGGATACGGTTAAGGGGAGCGACTGGGGTTGCGACCAAAATGTAGCTAGAATGTTTGTAACAACTGCGCCAAAGGCGATTCGCGAATTAGCACAATGGGGCGTGGCGTGGAGCCGAATCCAAAAAGGCAAAAGAGAGGCGATAATAAACGCGCAAAAGACAATCATCGAGGAAGAGGACTTTAGGCACGGATATATCCACTCACGCGATTTTGGTGGCACGAAAAAATGGCGCACTTGCTATACTTCAGACGCCACAGGGCATTCGATGCTTTATGCTGTGGCAAATGAGTGCATCAAGCTAAATGTGGATATACAGGACAGAAAAGAGGCGATTGCCATTATCCACGAAGATGGCGTGTGCTACGGCGCGGTTGTGAGAGATTTGGTAACAGGCGAGTTAATCGCATACATTGCCAAAGGGACGCTTATTGCCACAGGTGGCTATGGGCGAATCTACAAAAACACCACAAACGCTGTTATTTGCAACGGCGTGGGCGCGGCGATTGCGCTAGAGACTGGCATTGCAAAGTTAGGCAATATGGAAGCCGTGCAATTCCACCCCACACCTATTGTGCCGAGCGGAATCTTGCTAACTGAAGGTTGTAGAGGAGATGGCGGAATCTTGCGCGATGTCGATGGCTATCGATTTATGCCAGATTATGAGCCTGAGAAAAAAGAACTTGCAAGTCGCGATGTCGTCTCTCGCCGTATGATGGAACATATCCGCAAAGGCAAAGGCGCGAAATCTCCTTATGGCGACCATATTTGGCTTGATATTTCTATTTTGGGCGCGGAGCATATCCACAAAAATTTGCGCGATGTGTATGATATTTGTAAGATTTTCAACGGCATTGATGTAACCAAACAATGGGCGCCTGTGCGACCAATGCAGCACTACTCAATGGGCGGAATCCGCACTAACTACAAAGGCGAATCGCACTTAAAAGGACTCTTTGCCGCTGGTGAAGTTGCGTGCTGGGATTTACACGGATTCAACCGACTAGGCGGAAACTCCGTAAGCGAAGCGGTTGTGGCTGGAATGATTGTGGGCGATTATTTGCGTGAATATTGCGAGGACAAAGAGGTTAAAATCCAAACAAGCACCATTGAAAAGGCGATAAAAGCGCAACAAGATTATATTGAGAGCATTATCAACGCCAATGGCAAGGAAAATATCTTTGAAATCAAAACCAAAATGACAGAGATTATGGACGCAAATGTGGGAATCTTTAGAGATGGAGAGCATTTGCAAACCGCTGTCAAGGGCTTAAGTGAGCTTTATAAGAAAAGCAAAAATATCCGCATAAGCAACAAAAACTTGCACAATAACCCCGAGCTAGAGGAGGCTTATCGTGTGAATAAAATGCTAAAATTAGCACTCTGCGTAGCGCAAGGTGCGCTTAACCGCACCGAATCTCGTGGGGCGCACACTAGAGAGGACTTCCCCAAACGAAATGACAAAGAGTGGCTAAAACGCACACTTGCTTCGTGGGCGAAACCAGATGATGATATGCCGACTATCAGCTATGAGGATTTGGATATTACCACTATGGAGATTCCACCTGCATATCGCGGATATGGCGCAAAAGGCAATATTATCGAGCACCCAAATAGCGCGATTCGCCAAAAAGAAGTCGATGAAATCACCGCCACTATGCAAAAAGAGGGCAAAGATAGATATGCGATTCAAGAGGCTTTGATGAAATTTGACTTACAGCCACAATATAAGGCAAAAAATCAACGATTAGGAGATACAAAATGAATGAGAGAATTATAACAATACGAGCATTGAAATACGACCCGCTAAGCGCGGTTTCTAAGCCACACTTTAAGGAATACAAACTTAAAGAGTTAGATTCGATGACTATTTTCATTGCGCTAAATGTGATTAGAGAAACACAAGATAGCGATTTGAGCTTTGACTTTGTGTGCCGTGCGGGGATTTGCGGAAGCTGTGCGATGATGATAAATGGCGAACCGCGCCTAGCGTGTAGGACGCTGACAAAGGATTATCCAAGTGGCGTAATCACCCTTGCTCCGCTACCTGCATTTAAGCTAATCAAAGATTTGTCCGTAAATACAGGCGTTTGGTTTGAGGGAATGACAAAACGCGTAGAGGGCTGGATTCACGCTAAGGCTGAAAAAAGCATCGCGGTGCTAGAAGACCCAATCGAGCCAAGCGTGGCTGACGCGGTATTTGAGCTAGATAGGTGCATTGAGTGCGGTTGTTGCGTGGCTGGGTGCGCTACAAAAGTAATGCGCGATGATTTCATCGCCCCCGCTGGGCTAAATCGCGTGGCTAGATTTATGATTGACCCGCACGATAAGCGCACAGATGCGGATTTCTATGAGCTAATCGGCAATGATGACGGCGTATTTGGCTGTATGTCGCTAATGGCTTGTCAAGATTATTGCCCTAAAGAGTTGCCATTGCAAAGCAAAATCGCGTATTTGCGCCGAAAAATGGTATCACAAGCATTTAAGTAAAATTGCGTTCGTCCCTTTGGCAATTTCGCGGGGTTTAAGCGCATTCAACTGCTCAATAGACTCCAAGTCTTATTTCGCAGTTTCGCACTTAAAAACCCACGAACTTGCCTAAAGCTACTTCCGCAATTACACATTTATATTTATCCAAAAATCCCACAAAATCTACTTCGCCCTAAAAATATACACTTGATTCGGGGTTTTAAAGATATTACCCATATTATTTAGTGCGTGGTTTATGCCCAAATTTCGCAAAATATATGCGCCCAAACTCATCGCACTATAATTTGGAAAATATCCCCTATTTTGCGTAGCGTAAAGCAACTCATAGCGATTTTTTAGCACTCCACTTGTGAATCGCCTATCATAAATTTATCGCTCATATAGCTTAGCACAATCAAATCCCCGCTTTGTGGCGAATCCACGCTATCGCTATTAAAAAAGCTAAGATTCGCACCCAAATCCACGCTAAAAATCGCTCCATTTGGCTCGTTAGACTTTATGTCAAAATTCTCCACGCCATAAATCTTTGGTAGCACGGAAAACAGCGCAGGATAAGCCCACGAATTATAGCACCTATCAATCCCGCGACAAAATCCATCAAAATAAATCGTAGTTTTTGCGTCTCTTACGCTGATATACGAGCTTAAAAACGCAAAGGCGTCATTAAGATTTTTGTTTTGAATCTTATTTAGCGTGTAGTAATGAATGCTCTGCGGAGCGCAACTACACGCAAAAATTAGTGCGATTAGCGCACACACAGCGCGAATCCACGCATTTTTTAGCAACTCACAATGTTGATTCATAAAAAACGCGCCATAAACACAAGCCAAAAGATTTGGCACGGCAAAATAGTGAAAACTCCCCATACCAAGCACCAAAAACGCTATAAAATACAAAAACGCGCTAAGCCCCAAAGCGTCATAGAAAATATCGATTTTATCCCATTTTTCCATGCACCGTGCGATTTTATAAGCGCGAATCCCTAGCATAATGGGAAGCGCAATGCTTACAAGCGGTGTGCCTAAAATCGCCACAACCGCCGTCCGCAAGGTGGAGAACACGCCAAATTCGCCGTATTTCCCCTCTGCGCCAAATGCAAAGCAAAAATACGCGCCCAAAAATATGGCACTAGATATTAGCAAAAGGGCGCAGAAAATAGCGTGGATTCGCGGGATTTGTCGCCTAGCGATGAAGTTAAGCGCAAGATAAAAAAATCCAAATCCGCCGATGATGACAAATGAGACTTCTTTGAGATAAAGCGCGAGATTCGCGGATATTAGGGCAAGTGTGAGGATTGCGATGGTTTTAAATGTTTGTTCTGCCCCCCCCCGTGAGCGATTCGCGCTATTTAAGAGTGCGTTAAAAAGTGCGAAAAATATCATTATAAAGGCAATTTGCGTGGTGTCAGAGAATGGAATCTGTGTAAATATTTTCACGCACCCCACGCTAAAAATAAACATTGCAAATAAAATCACTCGCACTTTTGGCGAAAATCCGCGTGTGAGATAGTAAAAACACAAAGCCACAGCGATAAAACAAAGCGCATTAAAAATCATAAACGCATAAGGATTCGTAGAGATTTGCGCTACAAGGTTTAGATTCCACCCTGCGAGTGGGAAAAATCGCCCCCACGCAAAACCAAGTCCGTGCCACACGGATTCGCCATTTATCAAAGCCGCGTAGTAGGTAATATCATCGCCACTCATAAGCGGTGCAGTGGTATCCCACACAATAGCCACCGCGCAAAGTGCCGTAAGCGCGATAAAAAGCGCGTTATAAGTTGTGAGTTTATGATAAATTTTTCTATTCATATTCAATCCATTTGTGTAAAGATTGAAGCATTATAGCGCAATTTAAGATTCTATAAATAAAATAATCGCCATATTTTTTACGCAAAAGGGGTGGCTTATGCGATTTGTGCCGTATATTTTGAGTGCTTTGGCGATGATTTTAAGTGGGCTAATGCTTTATAATGGGCATAATTGGGGTGGCGACTTTTCGCAATATATCGCTCAAGCCATTGCTTTGGCGGATAACAACATCGCATTACAAATCGCAAACAACACATATATCATAGAAAATAGCCCCTTGCGCAATGGACTTGGTCCCCATATTGCGCCGTGGGGAGTTAGCCTACTTTTAGCGCCGATTTATAGAATCTTTGGCTTTAATTTAATCGCGTTTAAAATGCTTATCGTGGCAATTTATGGGATTTTTGTCTTTGTGTTTTATAGCTTTTGTGAGCGATTTTTAGAGTGGCGATTTTGCGTCATTGCCACAATGCTATTTGCGCTAAATCCTATGTTTTTAAGTTTTTGCAATAATATTATTAGCGATATACCTTTTTTGCTGTT
>JBNMJF010000107.1:0-6245 GCA_050873665.1 Helicobacteraceae bacterium | reverse complement strand
ATTTCGGCGCGTTCATAAAAGCGCGTAGTGCCAATCAGCTTATAAGGAATATTTGCCTTATTTAGCCCATCTTCAATGCTTCGGCTAAGCGCGTTTAGGCGGAATAAAATGGCGATTTCATTGGGTTTCGCACCCGAATCGAGTAATTTTTTGATTTTGGTGGCGATTTGGGCGGATTCGATTCGCTCATCTAGCGATTCGAGTAATTGCACTTCTTTGCCGTGTCCCCTTGTGCTTTGCAATTCCTTGCCTAGCCGTTTGGTGTTGAAATTTATTAGCTTATTTGCCAAATCCAAAATTTCAAAAGTGGAGCGATAATTTTTCTCTAAACGAATGATTTTCGCGCCCTTAAAATTGTCCTTAAAATCCAAAATATTTTGGATTTTCGCGCCCCTCCACCCATAAATGCTTTGGTCATCATCGCCCACCACACAGATATTATTATGCGCGGTGCAGAGCTTTTTTAAGAGTTTGTATTGCAATTCATTTGTATCTTGGTATTCATCAACCATAATGTAATTATATCGATTGCTAATTTCCTCGCAAAGCGCGGGATTTTTATCTAAAATCTCGTAAGTTAAAAGCAATAAATCATCAAAATCCACCATATTTTTTTCCGCCAAATAGGCATTATATGCACCATAAATTTTGGCAATCTCTTTGTAAGTGCTATCTTGCGCTTTGTTTAAAGCCTCTTTTGGGCTAAGTAGCCAATTTTTATAGCGCGAAATCTCTGCGCCAATAAGGCTAGATGAGACATTGGATTTAAACGCGCGTAAAATGCGCTTCCTATCGTCATTATCAAGCAAAATGAAATTTACTTTGCGATTTAGTAAGTGAATTTGCATTTTTAAAAACAACAACCCAAATTTATGAAAAGTGCAAAGCAATGGCGGGGCGCAATCGGCACGGCGAATGAGATTAAGCGCACGAAAGCGCATTTCTGTGGCAGCTTTGTTTGTAAAGGTAAGCGTCAAAGTCGCGCTAGATGGAATGCCTACCTCATCGATTAAATACGCTAGGCGCGTGGTAAGCGTCTTTGTTTTTCCACTTCCAGCACCTGCTAGAATCAAAAGTGCGCCGTCTAAATGCGTGGCAGCCTCGCGTTGCTCGGGGTTTAAGCCGTTTAGAATCTCACTCATCGATTCGCACCTTGTAGATTCGCTTGATTCGCACTTGAATCTATTGGATTCGCGCCGTTTGGATTCGTGAGATTCGCGTTTGAATCTAATGGATTCGCACTCGAATCCACGCGATTTTTTCTACTTCCACCATTTAGATTCACGGGATTGGGCGCACTACTCGCGGTTGCGTTGTTTTTTGCCAAAATCTCGCGTGTATCAATCTCAAAATCAAAAAAGTCCGACTTAAAGCCCTGCTTGGTAATCGCGCCAAACTGCATTGAGGCTAAATTCAAATTCCCCATTGCTTGATGAAGCAATCCTAGCGCATACCGCGCCTCAAAATTTGTGCCATTATCCATTCGAGATAGCTGAATCAAAGCCACCGCGTTATCATAATATCCTGCGCCGATTGCCGCCACCGTGGCATAAAAATACACCTCCGAGCTTTGCACTTTATAGACATCAATTAGCTCATTGTAGTAGGTAAATGCGCGTTCAAAATCAAGCAAATAAATCGCATTTAGCGCGAGTGCCTGTAAGATTCCGCTGACATCATCGCCGTTATTATTCAACAGCCGATGATTTAAAATCTCATCGACATAGCTATTTGCGCCCACCAAAAACGCCATATAGATATAAATCTGCCGTGCGAGGCTGGGTCCCGTATAGACGATTTCTAAATTCTGCAAGTCGTTTTTGAAAAATTCAAAGAGATTTAGCGAAAACGCCTTAATATTTTCGTTGAAATGCGATGAGATTTTGCCTAAAATCATCGCCACAATGTCGTTGTTTGACGCGATGATTAGCTCATTAAATGCGTTTGTGATGATATTTTTATCCCTTGTGCCAAGCGCGTAAAGCGCGTTTAGCGCGAACATTAAAGGCGTGGCTTGTGTGTGGCTGGGATTTTGCGGAGTGATTTGCATTTGGGATTGATTTTCTTGTAAAGTCTGCAAGGTGGATTCCTCATTTTTGTGAAACCACTGCATATCATCGGTAAGATTCCCATTTGCAAAGCCAAGCAACGAGCGATAAAAGCCCTCTTGCGTGGGCGAATCAAAGGCAATCTCTTCTAAACTCGTGGTAATATCATTTAGGATTCGGCTGCCGTCTTTTTGTGTGAGCTGCGAACTCATAAGCGCGAAAATCCCGCTAAGCAAATCATTTGAATCCAAATGATAAGCGCGTAAAAAATGTCGCCTTGCGTTTTCAAAGTCATTTAATTGCGCGTAAATCAGCCCCAAATTATATTGCAAGATTTGGTGATTTGGATACTTTTTGGACGCCTCACGCATAATATTTAATGCCTCATTTATGTTGTAGCGCAAAATCTCTTTCAATCCTTGCGTAATGCTTTGATTGATTCGCGACATCATTACGCCCCGTGCTAGGCTTGAATCCGCCTCTTCTAAATTATTCATACGCAAACGCAATCCGCCGTCATTGATAAGCGAAATGGCGTTATTTATGTCAAATACGCGAAATGGCGCAAAATAAAAGATGATTTTATAATGCCAAAGATTCGTAATTTGCTCGTTGTTATTGCGATTCCAAAAACTTTTTTGCGCGAGATTTATGTCAAAAAGCGAATCTTTTAGTTTGATTTTTATGGGATAAAATTTTACCAAATCCTTTGCCTCAAAATTTTTCATTAGCGTATTATAAATCTCCGCGCTTTGCGTAAAATGCGAACGCTTTAACTCAATTAGTGCAAGTGCCATATTGCCTTGTAAATTCATCGATTCGACACTCGAATCAAGATTACGCATATAATCGCTAATGTATTGATACGCCAAATCATACTCGCCCATTCGTGCATACAAAAGCCCGATAGTAAAGCGATTATCCATATCGCTAATGTCTAGCAACTTTTTAAGCGCATTGTATTCATCGTTGAAATTTAGATAGATTTTTGCGCTCATCAATGCTGAAGGCGTCTCATAGAAATGTGAGCTGGGATTATTTAGCGAAGAAAGTGCGTTAAAATAATTCGCACTATAATAATTCGCCAAAGAGTAGAGATAGCTATAAAGTGGCTTCCCCGACCACTCAATCATCGTGCCTTTGGCGAGATTCACATAATAATTATATCTGTTAAAATCCCTTAGTTGATATGAAATCTGCGCGGCATTTATAGCAGCAGCTGCGATATTTTCGCCACTATTTATGGTATCATCAAAGGCATTTAGGGCATCTTTTAGATTGCGCTCTTTTAGCTTTGCCACGCCTAAGTTAAAACTAGCAAAGCTCTGCGAAAAAATCGAAATATTATTATAAACATCTAATGCCTCCGTGATATGTCCGCTACTATAAAGCAATGCGGCTTTTTGGATAAGGCTTTGCAACTCGCCACCTTCGATTTTACGAATCTTTGTGCCTTCTCTTTGTGGCGTTTGCGTAGCTTGTGGTTGTGAGGCGTAAATGGGCGTTAGTGGCTCTTCTTTGTTTAATGTGATGATTAGTGCGATGATTAGGATTAGCAAAAGGACTGCAACGGCGATTGTGGCGAATAAAATGACTTTATTTTTAAAGAGAATTTTTAGCTTTGCAACAAGTGCGGAAATTTTGCCAAAAACGCCACTAACTGCGCCACCAATCGCGCCACTAGCATTTGCAAATCGCGTCTTTAGTGAATCTAAGCCCTTTAGCGAATCTTTAAACTTGTCCGCAAGATTCGCGCCTGAATCTGCGCCATTTGGTGCATTTTCATCTAAATGAATGACATTTTTTTCATCGGCATTTGGCGTATTTTGCTCGGGCATTAGTGCGAATCCTTAAACCTACAAATATTTTTTTAATGCGGTGGGAATGTCAATGCTACCATCTTTGCATTGATAATTTTCCATAATCGCCACAAGTGTCCGCCCCACCGCGAGTGATGAGCCATTTAGCGTGTGGGCTAGGATATTTTTTTTATCCTTTTTGTAGCGAATCTTTCCGCGTCTGCTTTGAAAATCGCGTGTATTTGAAATAGAGCTAATCTCGCGGTAGCACTCTTGGGAGGGCAACCACACTTCAATATCCACCGTGTTACTCGCACTAAAGCCTAAATCGCCACTACAAAGCTGAATAAGCCTATGTGGCAATTCTAATTTTTGCAAAATCCCACTTGCCACTTCAATCATCAAATCTTGCATCGAGTCGCTATTTTCTTGCGCGGTAATCGCCACTAACTCGACTTTGTCAAATTGGTGTTGCCGTATAATGCCACGCGTATCGCGTCCCGCACTTCCTGCCTCCTTGCGAAAGCACGGCGTATAGGCGCATAGCTTAATCGGCAAAGTTTCAAAAGGAATAATGCAGTCGCGATACATATTGGTAAGCGTGATTTCGGCGGTTGAAATGAGATACAAATCATTCGTAGGATTTGGGGCGGTTTCTGTGCTTGTATCCACAAAACTTGCGATTTTAAACATATCATTTTCAAATTTCGGCAACTGCCCTGTGGTAAGCAACGAATCGCGATTTACAATCACAGGCGTGGAAATTTCTTCAAATCCAAATGCGGAATTATGTTCAATCATAAAATTGATTAACGCACGATTTAGCTTTGCCGCGCCACCGCGCAGTAATGAAAAGCGCGATTTGGCGAGTTTCACGCCCACTTCAAAGTCAATCCATTTATTGGATTCGCCTAACTCATAATGCGCCTTTGGTGCGAAATCAAAATGCTTTGGAGTGAGAATTTTTTTAATCTCTACATTGTCGTTTTCATCTGCACCAATGGGCGTTTTACTATCTGGGATATTGGGAATCTCCATTAAAAGCTCATTTGTAGCGCACTCAATCTCTCTAAACTCCGCCTCTGCCTTTGCAATATCGCTTTTTAAGACTGCCAATTCGCCTTGCAACTCGCTTGTATTTTCCCCGCTTTTTTTGCCCTCAAAAAATTGCTTTGACTTCGCATTTTGCGCTGCCCTTAAGGCTTCTAATTTTTTAAGCGAATCCCTATATTCGCCCACTTTTTTAAGCAACAAATCTAACTTCGCGGATTCGACCTTCTTTGCCACCAAACCGCGCTTCACAAGCTCAAATTCGCCAAGCATTTGCTTTATATCAATCATCGCTTCCCCTAAAAATCGCTATAAAAATTTTTAGATATTATACTTAAATTCTGCCCCAAATTTATAATTTTTGATTTTGTGGGTTTTCCGCGCTATTTTTGGCGAATCTAAAAAATTTTTGGCAAAATTAGAGACAAATAAGCCAATGCTAGACCACCAAGACCCACAACGAATCAAGTGGTTTAACGAGCGCACCGCAGGGGAAAGCCTAAAGCGATAAAATTAGATTCGTGGTGCGAATCTTTGAATTGTAGTCGGGCGAATCGACAAATCAATAGCGTGGCGAATCGTGCGATTTGGCGCATTATGCGTGGCGAATCGCATTTTTGGCGAATCGCCAAATCGCCACCTAAAATCGCCACCCGAATTTGGCACTAATCCCATAAGCATAAAAATTCATATTCGTATCATTTGCTTTACTCGCATTGATAAGTGCGCCAAAATTGCCATCGATGTGCAAATACCAGCGAGTAAAATCCTTGTGATAGCCCAAATCCACGCTAATTTTATGCGCGTTTGGAATGACAAAGCGTAGGCTATCCGCGCCCTGCGTAGCATTTTCGTAGCGAAAGATTCGCTCTTTTTGTGTTTTAAAAGCTAAAAATTTATATTCCAAATCCGCCAAAATCGCGCCATAATTGCCAAAGTCAAAGCCCATTTTCGCACCCAAAAGCGTATCTAAAAAATATGCGCGGTAAGCCTCTACGCTTAGGACAAACGCGCCACTGCCAGATTCGCCAAACTTTGGCATAGCGATATAGCCCTGACTTAGCCCAAAATAGGGCGTGATTGTAAAATTGCGAATCTTAAAATCATATAAAAACACCGAATCCACCGCGATTTGGTAGAGATTTTGGGCGGATTTTAGCGTGGAGTCCAAATTGATTGCGGTAGATTCGACCTTGCGCGTGGAATCTGATAATGCAACAGCCCCGCTTACGCCTAAATCAAAGCTAAAATTCCCCGCGAATCGTGCGTTTAGATTCGAGCGTAGGGCGAAATTATGGCTTTTGGTGCTTGTGGCAAATGTCGCTATGTCGCCCTTTGTCGCGCCACT
>JBNMJF010000106.1:0-6274 GCA_050873665.1 Helicobacteraceae bacterium | reverse complement strand
CTATAAAAAAGTCCTAGATTCGCATAAGCCAAAAGTCGTCATCATCATTGATGACATTGCCACGCCAAAGCAGCTTAGCGACATTGTGGCGATTCAAGACGCTGGGCTAAAGCTAACGCCCTCCATTTTCCCCGTAGCGCAAAGCAATGTCAAAATGCTTGAGAGCGTGGCGAATTTGGACTTTTTTATGGTGCATTTGCCCTTAGAGGCACTCGCCTACAAAGATGAGTTAGATACGATAAGCATTTATGATAGCGAGGATTCGATTCGGCGCAAAATCGCGCGAATCAAGCAGATTTTACCCAATACGCTTTATATCAATAATCACACAGGCTCGAAATTCACCGAGCGCAGGGCAAATATGGAGTTTTTGCTCTCCGTCCTTGATAGCCACAATATTAGCTTTGTGGATTCGCGCACCACGCAAAATACCGCGCTCCCAGACATTGCCAAAGCACAAAATCGCCTTATTCTCTACCGCGATATTTTTATCGACAATGCGCTAGATTCGCACTCGCTAAATACGCAAATAAATGAAGGCGTGAAAATAGCCAAAGCGCGAGGATACGCCATTCTCATCGCGCACCCGCATAAAGAAACGCTAAATGCGATTCGCGCGGCGAAAAACGGCGCGTTAAGGGAAGTTGATGTGATTTATTTAAATGAGTTAGATTTTTTGCTGAAAAAATCTAATATTTCGCAATACGCGCAAGTGCTAAAATCGCCGTAAAAGTAAGCAACGGAGGGGCGAAATGAGTAATATTTGCATTGTGAATCGCTTTAATCTAAATAGCGCGATTCTTAGCATTCATAGGACAAAATCTGGCGTTAGTGTCGTAACGCAGGATTATCAAGCCTGTGTGGTAGAAAATAGCTCCCTAAAAAAGCGCACAAAGCTAATCAACTCCACGCAAATCCCGCATAAATTCGCCAAAAGCTCTTCAGCTAGTGAAAAATTTATCTGCGTTTGCGATGCCGAAGCGCCACACGCAGTAATTGCCAAAATCAACTCTACCATTAAGCCAACCGCCACCATTACGGCGCATTTGAAAAATGTCAGCGCGTCCAATTTTACGCCAGATTCCACCATTTTAGCCACAGGTGGCGAGGACGGGCGCGTGTATCTCTACGCCACCAAAAATTTCAAAAAAATCCTATCCTTGCCCTACCGCCCCGACTACATTTCATCAATCAACTTTTCAAATGATGGCAGATTCGTCCTTGCCACTTGCTTTAACAAATCCAATATCATTTATGACACGCAACGCGCGAAAGCTATTAGCATTTTTAACACCAGCGAAGTCGTGGAATGGGGCGAATTTTTCGACAACAACGCCAAGCTAATGCTTATCACGCGCGATTTTCAATCTATCATCTATGATACTCACGCAAACGAAGTGCTAAATGCCGCAAATATTTTTAACTCGTGGCCCAATATCTTTAGCATTGATGAGGGCGCGGGAATCGCCATTGTCGGCACGAGGGACGGCGGAATCTATCTTGTAAATATCCACGAAAATCATATCATTTTCCACTTGCGCTTAGAAGAAGTAGTCGGCATTAGCGCGATTTGCGTGCATTTGGGTTGCATATTTGTAGGCGGAGTGAATGGCGAACTTTTAATCATCAGCTACACGCAAAATAGCGAGGCATTCCAAAAAGCTTGTGAGGCAAAAAACTACGCTGAGGCAAGTAAAATGCTTGAATCTAATATTTTCTTATCGCTTTTGCCCTGCGCTAGGGTTTTTGATGAGGATTGGGAAAAGATTTTAAAAGAGGCAATCGCGCTTTTAAGCGACAATAAGATTGATGATGCAATCGGGCTTACGAATCCCTTTACAAGCCAAGATATTAGCAAAAGGGACGCTTTTAATGTGTATTTGGAGAAAAAAGATTTTATTAAGCAGTTTAAAGAATTAGTGGAAAATAAATTCTACGAAGAAGCCTACAATATGTCGCTAAATACGAAGTTTTTAACCAAAACCGCGCATTATGAGATGCTCGAATCTGCGTGGCAATCCGCCTTTGTAACGGCGCGAAAGATTGTGGAGGAAAATAGAAATAATGTCGAGTTGGCAAAGCGACATTTAGAGCCGTTTATGAAAACGCCCAAAAAAGAAATCATTATGCAGCTTTTAAACAACACGCGCCTTTTTAATGAAGCGGAGGAATACATAAAAACGCAGAATTTTAAGGCGTATTTCGCGCTGGTGGGGAACTTTGGCTTTTTAAAAGAGGGCGTTTTGTATAAGAAAGTTTTGGCTTTGGGTGAAAATATTTTTGATAAAGTGCTAGAGGCAAAAAACGCCGATAATTACGAGGAATTTAATCGTTTGTCAAAGTTTTTGGCGAATTTTCCATTTTATAAGGAATCTATTGCCAATATGAATGTCGCGGTGGCAAAAAAGATTGAAATGCTAAAGCTAATTGCGCAAAAAAAGAAAGCGGAGGCTTATAAACTTGCGCTAGAATTTGAGGAATTGCAGTATTTAGATGAGTTTAAGGGCTTGTGTGCGGAGTTTGAGGCGGTGGCGCAAAAGGCGATAGCTACCGCACACAGCGGGAATCCAGAGGGATTAAATGAAATTTTTGGCGAGTATATGCAAATTAGCTTTTGGGCGGACAAAATTAAGGCAATCTATCAAGTGGCGTATTTGGAGGAATTCGCCCAAAAGATTAAGAGCGAAAAAGATGCGATAAATTGGGAGCAAAGCGTCAAAAACTATGTCCAAATCTTTGGCAAAGATGATGATATAAATTTCTTTTGCAACCAAAATGGCTTGAAAAATGACGGCGCTGACTTTGCAAGGCAACCTTTTAGCTTTCAAAAAACGCTACTTAGTCGCGTGGTGTGAGTTTGGGCGAATCTGGCTTTAAATCTAGTGGCGAATCTGTGTTTGATTCGGCTGAATCTATGCTTGAATTTGGTGGCGATTCGCGTGAATCTAGGCTTGAATCTACGCGCGATTCGGCAAAATCTAGTGCCGATTCGGCTGAATCTATGCGCGAATCCAAAAGCGATTCGCCTTTTCCGCGCTTAGATTCGATTCCACAATCGCTACTAGCCCTAAAAAATCCACCCAAAAATCTTTTCTACAAAGGCGATTTATTGCTGTTAGATTCATTTAAAGTCGCTATTGTCGGCACTCGCGCTCCAAATCCCTACACAAAGTCGCTCACCGCCGAGCTATCCGCTACGATTGCCAAATACGCCGTTGTGGTGAGTGGCGGTGCTTTGGGCGTGGATATTATCGCCCACACACACGCATTTCCACGCACCATTATGATTGCGCCTTCATCGCTTGATATTATTTATCCGCGCGAAAATGCAAAGATGATTGAAAAAATCGCCCACAACGCGCTAATCCTAAGCGAATATGAGAGCAATTATATGCCACATAAATATAGTTTTTTGGAGCGAAATCGCCTTGTGGTAGGGCTTAGCGACATTGTGATTTTGCCACAGGGCGATTTGAAAAGCGGGACGAGTTCGAGTGCGAGATTCGCTGTCGCGCTAAAAAAGCCCATTTTTACGCTCCCGCACCGCTATAATGAAAGCACTTTGACAAACGCGCTTTTGGCGAGTGGCGAAGCAAAGGCGATTTATAATATTGATGATTTTGTGGAGAAATATATTGCGAAAAATGCGTCATTGCAAAATGCCCATCATTGCGAGAATCGCGGAGCAATCCACCATTTATCGTCATTGCGAGACGAGCCAACGGCAAGTCGTGGCAATCCAAAAAATAATACAAAATCCGATGAAATCCTAACCTTTTGCGCCAAACGCCCGTCTTTTGAGGACGCATTCGCCAAATTTGGCAATAAAATCCTAGAATACGAGTTTAGCGGATTGTTAGTGCGCGAAAACAACACGATTCGGCTGAAATGATAGCAATCGACTTTGGGCTAAAGCGCATAGGCATAGCGTGGAAATGTGGCGAAATCATTTTGCCACTAAATGCCATAAATTTTGTCGCCCCCGCGCAAGTCGCCAAAGAGATAAGCGAGATTTTACGCGCCAAAAAGGCAAAAATTTTGGTGGTAGGCATCGTGCGCGAGGAACTACAGGGCGTTTTAAATGAAATCCTAGCGATGATAGATTTTGGTGGAGAAATCATAAGCGTTGATGAAAATTTAAGCTCAGCGGAAGCCGAATCCCACATAAACGGACGCAAAAAGGCTAAAAAACTCCGCAAAGACGGCACTTTGGATAGCTTATCGGCAATGATAATCTTAGAGCGATATTTATCGCAGTGAATCTCAACCCTTTGCAGAGCCTCGTGTAAGTAGCTTTTTGAGGGTATAAGGAGTTATACGAAACGAGGCTCCGCAAAGGGTTGAATCAAACGCGCTTTAGGGCGCAATCATAAATCTAGCAAATCGCCCTAAAACCTCTTCTTACTCACATCTGCTAGGATTTCTTTAGCTACGCCATTTACTTTTTTGGTTATATCATCAGTTGCTTTTGCTACGGCTACATTTTCTTTGGTTACTTCATCTAAATCCGCTATGACTTTGTTTATTTGTTCTAAGCCATTGGTTTGCTCTTTTATGGATTCGCTCATTTCAGTAACAGATTGCACAAGTATATTGATATTTGCCTCGATTTCGCTAAGCGAATGTGTAGTGCGCTCGGCAAGTTTGCGCACTTCATCAGCCACAACGGCGAATCCTCTGCCGTGCTCCCCAGCTCTAGCTGCTTCGATAGCGGCATTTAGCGCAAGTAGATTCGTCTGCTCGGCAATATCTTTGATGACGCTTACAATATTGCGAATATCATCTGCTTGTTTGGCGCATTGCTCTGTGCGCTCATTAACTTCTTGCATTGAGGCGTTGATTTGCTCTACTGCTGAGGTAGATTGCTCTAATGATGATGCTTGGGTTTGAGAGCATTGCGTTAGCTTTTGCATTGATTGCTCTAAATCTTTGCAGTGATTATCTAACTCTTTGGCAAATTTCGAGCTAGAGCTTAGCATCGCTTTTATCACCTGCCCCAAAGTATTTGTAACAACTTCCACTTTGCCTTTTGCTTCATTTACTTCCGTAGTAAAGTCCAAACTCGTATATGCGCTAAATACCCTAGCGATTTCATTAGTATCGCTACCGATTTTATCTTGGAGCGAATCTAGCATTTTATTTAGCACATTTTTTAGCTCGATTAGCTGAGGATTCGCTGGGCTTTGGGTGATTCTAGCTGTTAGATTGCCTTCTTCGATTTGTTTTGCTGTGTCGGCGGATTGTAGTATCGCTTCCTCATCTTGGGTTAGGCTTTTCTTTGTGCGCTCGATATTTTCATTGATAGCTTTGCTAATGGTGCTAAACTCATCATTGCCACTTAGTGGGATAGGATTGGGTGGGGTGTTTGTCTTGTGGTTGAGATACGCAAAGAAAGCATTTAGCCCATTTTGCATAATGCCTAGCGGTTTAAACAAATAGCGAATGCTAAATAGCAACGCCACGCCACCTAGCACAAGCATCAATATCGCTAATCCCATAGAGATTAAGAAACTTTGGTGAATCACCTCTACGAAGTCTGATTCATTCGCCTCTGTGGCGATTACCCAGCCTGAAGGCATTTGATTATAAAAGACTACTTTTTTATTGCCACCAAATGTCGTTTCAAATCTACCCTGTGGATTTGCCTTGCTTTGGGCTAAAATCTGCGCTCCTAGCTCGTTAAACTCGGCTTGATTTTCTTTAGTCAAATCCTTATGCACAAAAACGCTACCTTTGGAATCGATTAGCAAAACTTCTAAGCTAGGCAATTCTTTAAGATTCATCTTGTCGAATCGCTCTTGGAATATCGATGGTATCACATTTGCGCCAATCACACCTATAAATTTTCCGTCTTTAAAGATAGGCATAGCGGTGGTAGTAACGATAATGCCCTCATATCCAGCGACTTTGCTAATGTAAGGGTCAGAGACTACGAACTTTTTGGTTGCCTTTGCTTTTTGATACCACTCTCTTTGGCGAAAGTCAAAGCTATTGCCGTCATCGGAGTTTTTTAGCTCGGATTCGGTGGTTTTGGCGGTTACGGAGATTAGTTTGCCGTCATTTTCATAGACTACAAATACAAGCGGAGATGCGATTACACGAGCGAGATTTAGCAACACCCTGCGTTGCAGTAAATAATCCTCTCTATCTACTAGCTGGATTCGCTTTGCTAGTCCGTTTAGCTGATTTGTAGCGGAGGCATTCATCGTAATATCCACCGTCAAAAATGCCGAGTTTAGAGCTAGTTTTTGCAATCCCTCATAAACTTCAATCG
>JBNMJF010000105.1:0-6286 GCA_050873665.1 Helicobacteraceae bacterium | reverse complement strand
CATTAAATCTTGGATTCTTTGATATTTTTCAAGTCTTTAATCAAAAAATGTCAAGCACTTTGGCGGGACTTGGAATGACTTTGATGTGCATTGCGGGATTTTCTGCATATATGGACCATGTGGGTGCGAGTTATGCGCTGTTTAAAGTTTTTGAAAAGCCACTCAAAGCCGTCAAATCGCCACTACTTTTGCTTGTGGTGGCGTATTTAATCGTGCAATTTTTGGTGCTTTTCATACCAAGCCACGCTGGACTTGCATTGCTTTTAATGGTAACTTTATATCCTATTTTGGTGCGAACAGGTGTCTCCAAGCTCTCAGCCCTAAGTGTTATAGGCATTTGTCAATACATAGACCACGGACCGGGCAGTGGCAATGTCATTATGGCGTCCAAAATCGCCGAAATCGACCCCGCTGTGTATTTTGTAAGTTATCAGCTTCCCACCACTTTGCCTATCATAATCGCAGTGGCTTTTGCGATTTATTTCTCAAATAAATTTTTTGATAAAAGAGATGGATTCGTATTTAATCGCGATTTAGTCGAAAAAGAGCTTTTGCAAACAGCAGATAAAGAATCTACGCTAAAAAAGCCCCCTAAAATCTATGCGATTTTGCCTATTTTGCCACTTATTATCATTTTGGGATTTTCGCCCGTCCTTGATAGTATTTTGGTTTCGCTTGGAATCTACTCGCCTGAAGAGATGAAAGAGTTAGCAAAAACTGCGATTCGCTCTAATGTCCCTGTGGCTATGTTTATTTCAACTTTTGTGGCGATTGCTTTTGAGATGATTCGCTATAAAAGCGTGGTGGAAACGCTTAATTCGATAATGATATTTTTCAAAGGTATGGGGCATTTGTTTGTTATCACGGTATCTTTAATCATCTGCGGACAAGTTTTCGCGCAAGGGCTTTTAAGTGTGGGATTCGTGGATACACTAATTAACCTTGCAAAAGACGCTGGATTTGGTGTGCTTGCAATCATTATCGCGGTTTCGATTCTACTTGCGGTGTGTGCGTTTTTGATGGGTAGTGGCAACGCGGCATTTTTTAGCTTCGCACCACTTATCCCAAATATCGCAAAATCTTTTGGCGTGGAGACTATCACAATGATAGCTCCAATCCAAATAATGACAGGATTTGGGCGATGTGTCAGCCCAATCGCTCCGGCGATTTTGGCGATTTCAGCAATGGCAAAGGTGAATCCTCTGCAAGTAGTCAAGCGAACGGCGATTCCTATGCTTGTGGCGGCTCTAACAAATATTATAATGACTTATTATTACTTATAAAAAGGAGAGAAAAATGAATACAAAAACAAAACTTATACACATAGGCAGGGGCGATGAAAATCAAAGCGTCCGCCCTGTGAATCCACCTGTAATGCGTGCTTCAACGATTTTATTTAAAAATCACGCAGCGTGGCAAGATACAAGAGAAAAGCGCAAAACACAGCGCGTCCTAAGCTATGGTGCGCGTGGAACGGCTACGAATTTCGAGTTAGAAAAGTTAGTTTGCGCTTTGGAGGGCGGATATAGAGCGCAACTTTTCCCCACAGGATTAGCAGCACTCGCAATGGTGCTTTTAAATTATGCTAGTAAAGATGCGCATTTTTTAATCACAGATGCCATTTATGGACCTGTGCGAACGATTTGTGAGCTATTTTTAGAGAAAATGGGCGTTAGCGTGGATTTCTTAAAAGCTGATGCAAGTGATGTCGAATCTAAAATTAAGCCAAACACCAAGCTAATCTTATGCGAATCGCCCGGCTCGATTTTGTATGAAATCATAGATTTGCCAAAACTTTGCAAAATCGCCCACGCGCATAATATCCCTGTGGCAATCGATAATACCTATTCAAGTGGCTATTTGTTAAATCCACTTGAATTAGGCGTAGATATTTCAGTAATCGCTGCGACAAAATATCTAAGCGGACATAGCGATTTGACTATGGGAATCGTTGTGGTTAATGAAAAAGAGTGGAAAAATTTTGACAAACTCCCAGAGGCTTTGGGATTCACCACTAGCCCTGATGATGCTTATCTTGTGCTTCGTGGAATGCGGACATTGGCGATTCGCCTAAAAGCACACGAGGAAAGCACCGATAGAGTGGCGGAATTTTTCCAAAGTCAAAATTTAATCAAAACTATTTTCTATCCAAAGCTAAAAAGCCACCCGAATCACGATATTTTTGTGCGCGACCATAAGGGCGCAAATGGAATGATTACCATTGAATTTAATGACAAAGTTAGCAAAGATGAAGCCATTAGATTTGTGGATAATTTGAAGCTATTTAGCATTGGCGCAAGTTGGGGCGGATATGAGAGTTTGGCGACCGTTACCACGCCACCGCGAACGGCTACGGATTGGAGTAAGGCGGGTGTGTTTGTGAGATTTCACATTGGATTAGAGGAAGTTAGCGATTTAATCGCGGACTTAAAACAAGCATTTGATAAAATCAACGCAAAATAAAGGAGGACAAAACTATGAGTGGAGTAAGCGTATTTGATATGAGACTTTTGGCGGATTCGTGGAGTAGTGCTGAAATGAGAGCGGTTTTTTGTGAGGAAAATCGCATTCAAAAGTGGCTTGATGTGGAGGCGGCACTAGCAAAGGCTCAAGCTAAGCTAGGCATTATCCCGCAAAATGCAGCTGATGAAATCGCTAAAAAAGCGCATTATAAATATATGGATATGGATTTTATTTTCGCTGAGTTTAAAAAGACAAAGCACCCGCTAGTGCCGACCGTGCGTGGGCTAGAAAAGGCGTGTGCTAATGGACTAGGTGAATTTGTGCATTTTGGTGTAACTACGCAAGATATTATTGACACAGGATTAGTGTTGCAATTTAAAGAAGCGATGAATCTTATCAAAAGCGAATTAAAAGGCATAGCAAAGGCATTATTTGACTTAGCAAAAGAACATAAAAATACCGCAATGATGGGGCGAACGCTATCTTTACAGGCATTGCCCATTACTTTTGGGCATAAAGTTGCCATTTGGTTAAGTGAGCTAAGCAGACATTATGAGCGCATATTAGAGCTTGAAAATCGCTTATATGTCGGTTCAATCGTGGGAGCTGTCGGCACAAAAGCAAGTCTAAGCGATAAATGCAACGAAGTTGAAAAACTCACGCTCGAATCGCTAAATCTATCCGTGCCAGACATTTCGTGGCAACCAGCGCGGGATAGATTCATAGAGCTTGGATTCGTGCTTGGCAACATAAATGCGACTTTTAATAAAATTGCCCACCAAATCTTAATCCTATCTCACAACGAGATTGATGAAGTCGCTGAGCCTTTTGGCAAAGGGCAAGTGGGTAGCTCGACTATGCCACACAAGCGCAATCCAGCAGTGAGTGAAAATGCTGTAACTGTTAGCAACGCGCTAAAGGCGAATCTAGCCATTTTAAGCGATATAGAGCGACACGAACACGAGCGTGATGGGCAAGTGTGGAAAATGGAGTGGAAACTTTTGCCAGAAATGTTTTTGATGCTATCAGTCGTGCTTTCAAATATGCGATTCGCACTAAGTGGATTAGAAGTCAAAAAAGACAAAATGCTTAAAAATTTAGACACGCTAGGTGGATTCGTCCTAGCTGAGCGCGTAATGTTTGCACTAAGTGATAAATACGGCAAACAACACGCCCACGAAATCGTCTATGAAGCCGCAATGAGCGGGATTGAGTGTCATAAGACATTTAAAGAAACGCTACTAGCTGATAAGCGCGTAAATGCCGTGCTAAGCGAACAAGACATTGATAATCTAATGGACGCTACGACTTATGTGGGATTCGCGCCAAAGCTAGTTGATGAGTTTTTGGATAAAGTCAAAAATGCACCTATTTTGCGCTAGATTCGCCTAAATAACAAAGGATTTGCGATGACTTATAGTGAGGAAATAGCCCATTTTGCGGTGAATCTAAAATTTGATGATATTCCGCCAAGCGTAGTGCAAAGGGCAAAAGAGCTAATGTTAGATACGCTTGGAGTTGCATTAGCAGGAAGCAATGAATCTTGCGTGCAAAACGCACTAAATGCGTTTATAAATCTAGGCGCATCAAGTAGCACGAATCTAAAATCGCGCCAAGTTTGGGGCAAAAATGTAAATCTAAGTAGCGATTATACAGCTATGATAAATGGCATTTCCGCCCACGCGCTTGACTTTGATGACACGCACACGGAGGCGATTTTACACGCGAGTGCGATTTTAGCCCCGCTTTGTTTGAGCTATGGCTTTAGCATTTGTGATAATGGCAAAAAGATTTTAAAGGCATTTATCACTGGCTGGGAAGTTGGCGCACGAGTAGGAATCGCCTCAAAAGGTAGCTTTCATAAGCGCGGATTTCACACAACCGCCATTTGCGGACATTTCGCTAGTGTGGTGGCGTGTGGAGTGCTACTTGACTTAAATAAAGAACAACTAATAAACGCACTAGGAATCGCAGGGAGCTTTGCTAGTGGTGTCAATGAATTTTTGTCAAACGGCTCAAATTCTAAAGTCCTACATATCGCAAATGCCATTAAAAACGGCATTTTTGTGGCGAATCTTGCCAAAGCTAATCTCACAGGACCGCTTAGCATATTTGAGGGTAGAGATAATATTTTTGCTACATTTGGAATCAAGGAATTATGCGATAAAAGTGAGCTAACAAAGGGACTAAATGACATTTGGCAGGTTTTGCAAGTAAGCATAAAGCCGTATCCTTGCTGTCATTTTGCGCACGGGCTTATTGACTGCGCTTTGGCTTTAAGGGCTGATGGCTTGAAAAGTGCTGATATAGAGCATATCCATTGTTTTGTCGATGAAGTGCCAAGTAGCTTTATTTGCGACCCTATAAATGCCAAATACGCGCCACAAAGTGCCTATCAAGCGAAGTTTTCAATGCCATTTTTAATGGCGGTGGCTTTCATTGACGGCTTTGTGAATCTAAACTCATATCAAAATCTAAATCGCGCTGAAGTGCTGGAATTTGCGCGAAAAATAGACTATGAAAAGTGGCAAAGTGCAGGATTTCCTAAATATTTTCCCGGTCATATCCTAGCGCGTCTAAAAAATGGTAGTGAAATCAAAAAGGATATTTTCATAAATAAGGGCAATTTTGACAATCCTTTGAGTTTTGATGAGCTGAAATGTAAATTTTTAAGCAACGCGAAACTTACTTTAAGTGAGAATGAAGCGATGAATTTGCTTGATAGGCTTATGAATTTGGAGGTGCAAAGGGAGTTTATGTGATTTATGATGAAACTATAATTTTGCTATAATTGTGCGAAATTTAGATTTACAAAGGACAAAAGCGATGGCAAATATCAACTATGAAAAATATGCGCGTATGTCGCAAAAACAGCTATTTAACTCACTAATTAGCGCGGAGAAAAAAGAGCGAGATATTATAGAGCGCACACATAGGCAACTAAGCGATACACGCGATTTGATAGCATATCTAAAAGTGCGTATCAAAGAGGGATTTAGCAATAAAAGCGAATTTGTATCACTTAGAGATTCAGAATCATATAAATTAGCAATGGAATACAAAAAAACGCTTTCAGCGCAAGAGTTAGCACAGCTGGAATGGGAGCTAGAAAGAGACATAAATACGGATTATGGCGATGAATTTTGAAGTAATCCTTGATAAAAAGGTGGATAAAGCTTTGATTAAACTCGCCAAATCCGCACCAAGAGAGCATTTGCGAATAATGGAATTTTTGGATAATAAACTAGCAAATAGCGAAAATCCCTGTCTTTTGCCTAACGCAAAGCATTTGCAAGGCTTTGATGATAATCGCTATCGGTGGCGTGTGGGCGAATATCGAATCATCGGCATTGTGGAAAATGGCAAATATAAAATCATTCAAGTGATTAAAATCGCAAAGCGCGATGAAAGCACTTATAAAGGGCTATAAATTCTACTTTTTCCTTGTGCTAAAAATACTAGAAATTTTATATGTGAATCGTCTCAAAAATCGCCAATGCTTTTTGTTATAAAGACTGATGAGGTAGATTGAGATAATCGCTAGGATTCCACCAATGGCGGTGCTAAGCTCGGGCTTTTCGCCTAAAATCACAAATGACAAAATCACCGCAAAAAATGGCACAAGTAGCGTGAAACTCGCGCTTTTTGTGATGCCTACCACTTCAATGCCTTTGTAGTAAATGCTCGTGCCGAAGACCGTGGATAAAAGCGCGATGATTAGCAAGAATCCAAGCGATTGCGCTTCGCTAAATATTGCAAAATCCGCGCTTTTCAAAAATGGCACAAATAAAATCGCGCTGACAAACGCACTGTAAAAGTTGAT
>JBNMJF010000104.1:0-6297 GCA_050873665.1 Helicobacteraceae bacterium | reverse complement strand
CTTTTAGATTCGCTCACTCGCGTGGTAAAAGTGCGGACAAATACTACGCCACGCCCAAATACAGAGGGCGGGACAAGTGATGCGCGGTATTTTAGTGCCTTTGGCGTGGAGGTTGTGGAGTTTGGGCTAGTTAATGATAAGATTCACGCTGTCGATGAGTGCGTGAATCTGCGCGATTTAGAGGCACTGCGCGATATTTTTGTGGATTTTATTGCGGATTTTGATAACACAAGAAAATCACAAAATACGCAAAATAACCAATCGGTGGATTGCCACGATTCGGCATTCGCCGAATCTCGCAATGACGAATCTATTAAAAATGTAAATTCTAGTATTGTGAGCGAGAAATCGGGGTTGTGTAGCCACGAGCGAGGAAATAAGACTAAAGCGTCTATTGACGAAGCGAGTGGCAAACTCCACGATTTATCGCCACAAGACGACGAATTTACTCACTAAAATGCTCTTTGTCGCTCATAAGCCGCCAAATATCACCTCAAACGCCTTTCTTTCCATACTAAAAAGGCGTTTTGGCAACAAAACGCTTGGCTTTAGCGGGACGCTCGACCCATTTGCTAGTGGGACGCTCGTGGTAGCGAGTGATAAGCACACAAGGCTTTTTAGCCACTTTAATCTAAGCCCAAAAGTCTATATTGCCACGCTTTGGCTTGGTGTGGATTCGCCCACGCTTGATATTACGGGTATTTCGCGCGTGAGTGAGATAAGCGAATTTCCCATAAATAGCGTTGAATCCACGCTAAAATCCCTAAAAGGCAAACTCACCTACACGCCACCTAAATTTAGCGCGAAAAAAATAGGCGGGATTCGCGCATATCATTTGGCGCGTGAAAATGCGGACTTTGCGCTGAAACCTTGCGAAATGGAGATTTTTGATATTGCACTTTTGTGCTACAATCACCCATTTTTAAGTTTTAAAGTTAGCGTAAGTAAGGGCGCATATATCCGCTCACTAGGGCAAATCATCGCTGAGCGACTAGGCGTAAATGGCGCATTAAGCGCGTTACAGCGGGAAAGAGAGGGCGATTTTGTCTTTGAAAATTATAAATTATTAAATCCGCTAGATTTTTTGCCATATCCAAAGTTGCATTTACCTTTTTTAAAAGATGACTTTTTACACGGCAAAAAGGTGCATTTGGGGGCAGATTTAACGCTTTTTAAAGAAGTGCGAATCCAAAAAAATCAAAAATATATTGTGATTTTTGATGATTTTTTTTCTATAATTTGGCTTGATTTTTACGGACGCGTAGAATACATTTTAAATAGGATTGATTTATGCTAGTTTTATCAAGGAAGATGGACGAAGAAGTGGTTATCGGCGAGGACATTGTAATCAAAGTCATATCGGTGCAAAATGGCATCGTAAAGCTTGGATTTGACGCACCACAGGATAAAATCATATTACGAGGCGAGTTAAAAGCCCAAGTCGCGGGAGAAAACATAAAAGCATCGCAAAAAGATTTAGGCGATGATATTGCCAAACTAGGCGAAATCCTATCAAAAAAATGATATTTTTTAGGGGTTTAAGATGACTATTTACTCTTATCCAAAGGTAAATATTTGCCTAAAAATTACGGGATTTTTGGGGAATTACTGCGAGATTGCCTCGCGATTCGTGCTTGTGAAAAGCGCGAATCTTTATGATGTGATAGAGATTTCACACGCGGATAGCTTTAGCATTAGTGGCAATTTTGATTGCAAAATGCAGGACAATACGATATTTAGGGCAAAGGAAGCGTTAAAAGATTTTTTAGAATCTAGGGGCAATTTGCAGGATTCGTCATTGCGAGGGCGAATCGCAGATTCGCACGAAGCAATCCAAATGTTAGAGTTTTTTCACATTGCAGTCGATAAAAAAATCCCCGCATTCTCTGGGCTTGGCGGTGGTAGCTCTAATGCCGCAAGTTATCTAATGGCGATGAATGAGATTTTAGAGCTAAATTTAGAGCCTAAAGATTTGGTGCAAATCGCAAGACGAGTGGGCGCAGATGTGAGCTTTTTTGTGCTTGGATTTAGTAGCGCAAATGTCTTTGGTATTGGCGAAGGCGTGGAGTTTTTTAATGAAAAAGTGGCGGAGTTAGAATTTTTCACACCACGCATTCAATGCTCCACAAAGGCGGTTTATGATGAGTTTCGCGCAATGTTAGCGCGTGGCGAAGCGCAATTTTTTAGCGACAAAAAGACGCTTTTTGAGATGGATTCCACGACACTTATGCAAAAATACAGCATTGATTTTCTAAATGACTTATACGCCCCCGCGTGTAAAATCTATCCACAGCTTAGGGAGTTTGCAAAAGATGGATACTTTTTTAGCGGGAGCGGAAGTAGCTTTTTTAAAATCAAAAGCAAGTAGGGCAAAATGAAGCTAGTTGCGACAAATAAAAAAGCGCATTTTGATTACTTTATCCATAGCACTTTGGAGGCGGGAATCGCCCTAAAAGGGAGCGAAGTGAAGTCCGCGCGACTAAATCGCGTGAATATTAAGGATAGTTTCGTGCGAATCATCAAAGGCGAGGCGTTTTTGTTTGGGGCGCATTTCAGCCACTTAGAGACGACAAACAGCCACTTTAAGCCAGATGAACGGCGCACACGCAAATTGCTTTTGCGCAAAAAAGAAATCAACAAACTTTTTGGGAGCGTTAGCCAAAAAGGCTTTAGCATCGTGCCACTCACAATGTATTTCAAGCGCAGACACCTAAAAGTCCAAATCGCGCTTGTTTCAGGCAAAAAACTCTATGACAAACGACAATCACTCAAAGAAAAAACGCTAAAAAGAGAAGCAGAAGTGGCAATGAAAAAGTGGAAATAAGGTTTTTGCAAATCCGCACCCCACGCCGTTAGACTCTACAAACCACCCTACCCTTGCTTATTGTCATTGTGAAAGCGAATCATAGATTTGCCAAAGCCAATCCAAATAAAGCCCTTAATATGACGAAAATATAAAGTTGCCTTGCAGTGATATTTTATTTTCAAGCGAAATATCTTTAAAAATATTATATAATTTCAAATATATTTTATAAATCTTAATAAATCCGCGTTTGAAGGGCGGACAAAGATTACGCAAGACAAATGCAAAGCGACATTTAGCAAAGGACGGATTAAAAAAGCCAAAATGCCAAAAAGATTTAAAATCCTAACTCTACTCGCACTCGCACTAGCGGTTGTGGGCGCGTTTCTCATCGCACTAACCATTGGCGAAATTGATATAAGTTTTGGCGATTCCATAAAATTCATCTTTTCGCCAGATAATAGCTATGAATCGCACCTAATAAACGACATTCGCTTACCTCGAATCATCGCAGCCCTTGTGGTTGGCGCGAGTTTGGCTTTGAGCGGAAGCCTGTATCAAGGCATTATCGGCAATCCGCTAGTTAGCCCTAGCATTTTGGGCGTCCTAAATGGCGCGAGTTTTGGCGCGGCTTTGGGTATGATTTTGGGTTATGATATGCTTGGCGTGGAGATTTTGAGCTTTGCATTTGGATTTTTTGCGATGTGTGTTGCATTATTTTTAAGCTTTATTTTTGATAGAAATAGGGGCATTTTGATGCTTATTTTAGGCGGAATCATCGCCTCATCATTCTTTGGCGCGGGAGTTGCATTCCTAAAAATTGTCGCAGACCCTTATAATACGCTCCCAAATATCACTTATTGGCTTTTAGGCTCGCTTGCGTTTGTGAGCGAATTTCCGTTAATCGTGCTTTGCGTGGTGGCTCTTTGTAGCATAGTGCTTTGCGCTCTTTTGGCAAACTACATTGATATTTTAAACCTAGATAGCGATTCGGCAAGGACGCTTGGGGTAAGCGTAGTGGCTATGCGCCTATTTTTTATCATCATCGCCACGCTACTAGCTAGTTGCAGTGTGGCTGTGGGCGGAATCATCGGGTGGATAGGGCTAGTAATCCCGCATATTGCGCGACTAATCATCGGGACAAATCACCGCTTTAGCGTAATATTCGCATTTCTCTTTGGTGCGCTGTTTTTGCTCGTGTGTGATTCATTGGCGCGAAGCGTAGCAAATACCGAAATACCGCTTGGAATCATAACCGCCGTGCTAGGAATCCCCATATTTGTGGTGATTTTATTTTTCAATAAAAGCGCGAAAAATATTTAAAAAAAGGATTTAGCCGTGCTTGAAATCAAAGATTTATCCCTGCGACTAGGCAAAAAGCGCATTTTGTCAAATATCAATTTTTCACTAAAAAAATGGCGAAATTCTTTGCATTTTGGGTAAAAATGGCAGTGGCAAAAGTAGCCTTTTGAAGTGCATTTTAGGCATTTGGGAATATAGCGGTGCGGTGTGCGTGAATGGCGAAAATATCGCAAGTCTAAGCCACAAAGCTCGTGCAAAGCGATTAGCATATCTGCCACAAAGTTGCAATATCGCGTTTCCCTTTAGTCTGTTTGAAGTCGTGCTTATGGGGCGATTCGCCAATGCGAATTTGGGCTATTATAATAAAAATGATGAAAAAATCGCGCTAGATTCGCTAGAAATGCTAGGGCTTAGCGCGTTAAAGGACGCGAAATTTTACAATCTATCAGGCGGACAAAAGCAGCTAGGGCTAATGGCAAGGGCTTTGGCGCAGGAAGCGGAGATAATGATACTAGATGAGCCGATTTCCGCGCTTGATATGGGCGCGTGTGCGAAACTTTTGGGGCTAATAAAGTCGCTAAATAAAAGTGTGATTTTGACTTCGCACCGCCCCGAGCAGTGCTTTATCGCCCATAGCGTTTGCCTACTAAAAGAGGGCGAAATCGTGGCATTTGGCGCGGTGGATAGTGTGCTAAATACGCGCAATATTGACGCACTTTATGGCGTAAAATCTGGCGCAATCGAGCTGCCCGATAAAAGCAAATATTTCTATGTCAAGCAATAAAATCGGCTTTTTAACCGCACTAGGGCTTTATGCGCCTATAATTTTGTGCTTGGTGTGGGTTGATTTGAAAGTAAATCTTGTGGGCAAAAATGGCGAATCAAAGGCTTTTAGCATAAGATTAGAAAATATCGCTGGGGATTTTGGGGCGCAATCGCAAAAGGCGCAAAAGAAAGTGCAAAATGTGCCAAAAGATTCGCACCCCACGCCGTCATTGCAAGGCGATTCAATAGAATCGCCAAAGCAATCTAAGAGCGAATCTATCGCGGATTCAAATAAAGATTCACACGAATCTACTGCCGAATCAAACGATTCAAATAACGATTCACTCGGTGGTGTATCATCAAAAGCGCAGGAATCCAGCGGTGAAAACGACCCATATTTTTTGGCAATCACACACATTATCAACAAATATCACACGCGCGAACCCGTGCGCAATCTCTATGGTGTCGTGGGCGTGGCGTTTAGCGTGAATGTGAGTGGCGAGGTGGAGCATCTGCGCGTGGTTAGCTCAAGTGGAAGTGAGAGGCTAGATAGTATCGCACTAAGGACGATTCGCCGCTCCGCACTGAGTTTCCCACCACCCAAACGCACATATCACATACAAACTAAGCTAGTGTATAAGCGTGGGGCTTAAGTCGCTATTTTGCAAAATATTTGGATTATTGCTTAAAATCTCTAAAAATGTCGTGGCATAGCTACCTTTGGGCAATGTGAAATTAAACTCGCCTTGCGCGGTTTCTTTTTTATAGCTAAATTCCAAATCCTGTGGAAATACCCACGCTACTCGCCTATCACCGATTTGATTGTTTAGCAAATCATCATAAAATGCGCATTCAAAAATCTGCGCAGTTTGTGTGGCTCTCATCATTTTTTTGCCATATAAAAGCCCTGTTGGCGTGATTTTTCGATTAAAAAATCGCTCTGCACTTGATTCGTCTGCTGTTTTTAGCTTACCAAATGGATACTCACTCATTATATCGCCACGCAAAATCTTAAAAAAATGCGGTTGCCTTTGCAGACTTTTGGCTTCATCAAGTGGGATTTGATAGCGCGTAGCAGTGATTTGTGGCGCAAAAGATTTAGCCACTTTGCAAAACTCTACGCGCTTTTTTAGCCATTCATTAAAAAGGTGGCTTTGATACGCGCTAATCAAAAACTGCGCCATTTGCCTATTGCGCAATTTTAACGCACCCTCTAAAATCGCCCTACCCTGCGCAAAATTATCGCCATTTTTGCCGAATCTCTGCATTCCAAAGTAATTTGGCATTCCATTTTGTGCGATAATCTTGCATATTTCTTGTATTTTTGTGGCATTTATTTTATCTAGCTTTTTAACGCAAATATAAAATTTATTACCACACAAATGCCCTAATTTTAGCTTATTTGTATGATAAGTCGAATCTAATAT
>JBNMJF010000103.1:0-6375 GCA_050873665.1 Helicobacteraceae bacterium | reverse complement strand
GTTTTCGGCAAATTTTGAGTGTGAGACTAGACTTGGAGTCTGCGAACACTCGAAATTTGCCGAATCTACGGAATGCAATTCTAAAGACGAATTGCCCCCTATTTGCGAAAAAATTTCTAATTTATAAATATTCTTTTTTAACCTCTGCCACCTCGCCTCATACTTACTAACCACCGCATTTTGCGGATTTATCGTAACTTTATGCTTATAGATTTTCGCTAAATTTTTGGCAAAATCAAAATATTCCTTGCTATCTGTTATCAGCTCGAATCTGCCGTTTTGTGGCTTTAGCGTGGCAATGGCATTGCTTAAAAATACTTCGCTAAAAACGCGCCTTTGTGGATTTTTATCCCACGGCACGGGAAAATGCAAAAATATTGCGCTTAAAGATTTTTGTGGCAATACTTCAAAAAGCACCCGCGCATCGATACTTGCAAGGTAAAGATTGCTTAGCCCCAAAAGCTCAATTTGTCGCAAAACCTGCAAAATAGCGGGGCGATAGATTTCAAGCCCGATGATTAGGGCGTTTGGATTATTTTGCGCCAAATTTAGGATATGTCGCCCCGAGCCAAAGCCGATTTCTATCATACAATCCCTAAATTTAGATTCGCAAAAAAGCCCCAAAATCCCACGCGAATCAAGCAAATATTGCGATTGCGCTTCGCATTTATTGGCATTCAAATTATGCGCGATAATATCCGCATTTGTGAGATTTGCGTAATCTTTAAGCGCGTTTTTGATTGCTTCGCGGGATTGCACTTTAAAATGCTTATTAAATTTTACTAGAAATTTATCATTTTTTTGCTGTTTTAAAAGCATAATTTTTTGCGCCGAATCGCTTTTATTTTGCGCTAAAATTAGCGTGGATTTATCGCGTGGATTTATCGCTTCTAGGATAAAATCAAAATATTCTCCACTGCGATTCGCTACACTCTCACACGAATCCAAACTCTTAGCAAAAAAATGTGGCATTTATCACCAAAAATATCATTTTATTGACAAAATCACTTTATTTGATGGCTCGGATTCCAAATTATTTTCATCAATCGCCACCACAAAATAGCTATACTCGCCACCTGCGCTTACTTCTTTATCGCTAAAAGTATTTGCAGTGGCTTTGAATCGCATTTGCTTTCCGCTTGAATCTATGCGAAAAACCATAAAATTTTTAATGCCCACTTCGCCCTCCCACTCGATGATTGCCTCATTATTATCCACATATCCGCGCTTGATTTGCGGGGCTTTGGGCGCGGATTTCGTAGCACCCATTACGGGCATAGACTGCGCGGACTGCAGATTCGCCCTATCTACCGCACTAATCTTATAAAAAAAGCTAACCCCATTTGCGCCGACACTATCGATAAATTGATTATTCGTAGCCGTGCTATGCAGGATATAACGCCCATCTTGTGTCTTTGCGCGGTAAATGTAATACTGCTTAATCTCAGCATTTTTGCTCCAAGAAAGCATAATCTTTTTTGGCAAATTTTGCGTGGCGGTTAGATTTTGCGGGACTTTGGGCGGATTTTTGGTTTTTGCGGTTACAATTTTGCTAGGGCGCGATGGATTTTGCGCTTGGTCGATAGCAACTATGCGGTATTTGTAAGTTTTGCCGTCATCTAAATTCATATCAAAATACTCTGGCATCAATCGATGATTAACTAGCGCGATTGTCTTAAATGTGCCGTCAATTTCACGCTGGACTAGATAATGCGAAATTGATGGATTTGGGTGCGGAGAAAATATGAGTTTGACTTGTTTGGGATAGTCATTAGATGCAAAAACACTCTCAACAGCGTCTATAAAGGAAGTTTTCGCGCTCACAATCGCGCTATCAGCGGAGTAATGCGTAAAACTCACACTTCTAAACATATAGCGATATTGCGTCTCTGGGATTAGCTTTTCATCGACAAAGTGCGTGGTTTGCGGGTTTGTCAAATACGCGATTTCTCTAAAGACAAATTTTTCGCCGTCTTTTTCCTCTCTATAAACGGCGATTCCACGCACTCGCTCATCATCGATTCGCTCCCATTCAAAGGCGATTGCGCCCACATCGCTAAGCGTTTTAATATTTTTGATTGTAGGCAAAGTGCCATCTCTGCCCTCTAGGCTAGGCGTGATTTGCGAACACGCGCTAAAAAAAACGCTAAAAACTAAAGCGCTTAGGTAAATCGCGTAAGATTTCATCGACTTTCTCCATATCAAAGTATTTTTCTAAAAAACGATTCATATCGTCAAAAAGATTTGCCAAAAATAGCATTTTAGCATTTTTTGAGTGGGATTTTGCGGAATCTTTGCAATCCTTTGGGTGCGCCAAATATAGCAAATACGAATGCAACATAACGCGATATTGCGCTGGATTCGCGCTGTTGCTTTTTGCGCGATTCGCGCTTTTGTAGCCATACAATTCATCGCCGATTATGTGGCGATTTATGGATTCCAAATGTGCGCGAATCTGATGAGTGCGCCCTGTGAAAAGCTGTGCGCAGATTAGCTCTTTTGTGCCGTCTTTGGAAGTTAGAAGTTTGATAAATCTACTTTTAGAATACCGCACACCGCGTGGGATTTTTGGCGAATCTGTGGGCGAATCGATTTGCGAATCTTTTGGCGAATCCGCGCTTGAATCCGCGCCTAAAATCTTACGCGAATCGCCACGATTCGCCCCAAAATTGCGCGATTCGCTCCGCGAATCCAAGCGCGAATCCTTTACCACAATCTTAGACATTTTTAGGCGATTTTTGGGATTGCGCCCCAAATAGCACTCCACCTCCAAATCCTCGCGCAGGGGCAAATCAATGATTGCCAAATAGATTCGCCCCATTGATTTATCCGCTAATTGCGCACTTAAAAGGCTGTGAGCGATATTATTTTTCGCCACAACGATTGCGCCACTTGTTTGCTTATCAAGGCGGTGGATTATGCCCATTCGCATTTCCCCGCTAATGGTTGAAAGCCTAATCTTATGCGCCTTTAGCCAATCTACAAGGCTTTCTTCTTTTAGGCTGGGTGCGCCGTGCGTGGCTAAAAATGGCGGTTTATTTAGCACCAAAAGATCATCATCTTCATAGATTCGCTCAATCCAAATATCGCTTTTTGGCACAAGCGATTCGCCACCTAATGGCGATTTTAGCGATTCAACAATATGAATCTCATCGCCATTTTTTAGCAAAATCCCGCTTTTATTTGCGATTTTGCCATTTATTTGGACGGCATTTTTGGCGATTAGTTGCGCTATTTGAGAGCGCGAAATGCCTAAATTTTCGCTTAAAAATCTATCAAGTCGGACTTTTTTATCTGCAATCATCATAAAAACTTCGCCAAAATCAATAAAATAAATCAAAATAAAAGGTATAATTTTGGATTCTATAATAAAAGTTTTAAAAAGTTCCACAAAAAGGGCGCGTAAATGTTTAATTTGGATAGAAAGGTATTTTCACATTTTGATTATATGATTGTCTTTACTTCCGTGCCTGTGGTGCTTATCTCACTGCATTTGATTTTTGAAATCGATAGCACACTTACCATAAAACAGCTTTTTTATATCGCATTTACATTCGCCATAAGCGCGTTTGTGTTTATTTTGCCTTTGCGTAGCATTTTGTGGATAACGCCGTTTTTTTATTGGGGCGCGATTGCGTTGCTACTATCTGTGGAGATTTTTGGCGTGGATAGGTGGGGCGCGAAGCGGTGGCTTGAGATTCCCTTTATCGGTATGAGTTTGCAACCCAGCGAGATTATGAAAATCGCGCTAATTATGATGATGGCTTACAATATAAACAACGACCCGCCACCGCCTGAGGGCTATAATCTAAAGCAGTTTTTAAAGCACTCATTTTATATTTTGTTGCCTGTGGTGCTAGTAAAGATTCAGCCAGATTTGGGGACTTCGGTGCTAATTTTTATATGCGGATATGCGGTGCTATTTTTGGTGGGGATTTCTAGGCGAATCCTAATGGCAAGTTGTTTGCTACTCATAATCGCTATGCCAATCGTGTATATGGGGCTTAGCGACTATCAGCTAAAGCGTATCGAATCCTTTATCGGCGCAAATGACAACAGCGACAGCGCGTATCAAGTCCAGCAAAGTATCATCGCTATCGGCAGTGGTGGCTTAAGTGGCAAAAGCGTAGAAAACGCCACCCAAGCGCAATTAAAATTTTTGCCCGTGCCAGAGAGCGACTTTATATTCGCGTATTTTTGCGAAAGATATGGATTCGTGGGCGGATTCGTGCTGTTGTTTTTGTATGGATTGCTGATTTTGCAACTCATCTCGCTAAGTCATCAATACCGCAAGGATAGGATTTTGCAAGTGGTATCCGCTAGTATTGGCTTTTTAATCTTTATCCACCTTAGCGTAAATATTTTAATGGTGATGAAACTCGCCCCCGTGGTGGGAATCCCACTGCCATTTTTTAGCTACGGCGGGAGTAGTTTTTTGACATTTGGCGTTTTATTTGCGGTGTTAGAAAATTTACTTGCATTTAAGTATAACTTTAGAGTATAATTCCGTTTTTTTTAAATTCGCTATTGCGAATCTTGTGAAAGCAAGGCAAAGCAATCGGCGGTAGATTCGTCATTGCGAGGCGATTCAACAAATCGCCGAAGCAATCCACAAACTTTAGGACCTTTAGCTCAGTTGGTTAGAGCTATCGGCTCATAACCGATAGGTCGCAGGTTCAAGTCCTGCAAGGTCCACCACAAATTTATCAAATCCATCATTTTTGCTTCAAATTTGCAAAGCCACTAAATTTTTTTAATGCGAATCTATGCTTTTAAGATTCAAAGCGCGGATTTTTGCTACAATGCCGTATTTTAGGGATTTATAGGGAGAAAATAATGCAACCAAACTACGAGAAATTCATAAGCAAAGCAAAATCAATCTGTGCTAATCGCGTTTGGACTTCGCGCTTAATGCGATACGCGCTAGGAACAGATGCGAGTTGTTATAGCTATGTGCCAAAGGTGGTGATTCGCGCAAATAGCGAAGCGGAAGTTATCAATCTTTTGGCGTTAGCTAGGCAATGCCACACGCCTATCACTTTTCGCGCCGCAGGGACTAGCCTTAGTGGGCAATGTAGTAGCGATTCGGTGCTTATTATCACAAATGAGGGCTTTAAAGGCATTAAAATTGATGGCAATGTGATTGAATGTGGCTGTGGCGTGATTGGCTGTGAGGCAAATGCGGCATTAGCGCAATATGGCAAAAAGATTGGACCCGACCCAGCGACTATCACAACCGCGCTAATTGGCGGGATTTTTAATAATAATTCTAGTGGAATGTGCTGTGGCGTGGAGCAAAATAGCTATAATACGATTCATTCAATCCGCGCGGTGCTACTTGATGGGACGATTATTGACACGGCGGACAAAAATAGCGTTGAATCGTTTTGCAAAACCCACGCCCATATCGTGGAATCTTTGCAAAAACTTCGCAGCGAAATTCTAAGCGACACCGAGCTTACGGCATTGATTGCACGAAAATACAAAATCAAAAACACCACAGGATACAGCATAAACGCACTAGCGGATTTTAGCGAGATTAAGGATATTTTAAATCACATTTTAATCGGTAGCGAGGGGACTTTGGCATTTATTAGCAAAGTGCGCTACAACGCCGTGATTGATGCGAAATTCAAAGCCTGTGGATTGCTATTTTTTGCGGATTTAAGCGAGGCTAGTAAGGCGGTTGTCGCGCTATCAAAGCTAGGGCGCGAAAAAGTCGTAAGCGCGGAAATGATGGATTATGCTTGTCTAATGTCTGTCAAAGATATTGAGGGAGTGCCAGACATTGTCAAAGAGTGCAAAGAGGGCTATTCGTGCATTTTATTTCAAAGCGAAAGCGAGGTTGAATCTACGCTAGAGACAAATTTAAGCGCAATCAAAGCTAAATTAGAACATATCAAAATGCCTTTTGCCCCTCTATACTCGAAAGATTCAAGTGTGTATGATGCGTGGTGGAAGATTCGCAAAGGGATTTTGCCTATTGTCGCGGGGACTCGCCCCAAAGGCACGACAATCATCACCGAAGATGTGTGCTTTGAGATTGATAAATTCACAGACGGCGTCCTTTGGCTACAAGAGCTATTTAAAAAATATCACTTTGATGGCGTGATTTTTGGACACGCACTAGCGGGGAATCTGCATTTTAATATCACGCCAGATTTAAAAGACAAAGCGCAATATGAAAATTTCGCCGCGCTTGTGGAGGAAATGAGTAGCAAAGTCGCGCTAATGGGCGGTAGCGCGAAAGCCGAGCACGGCTCAGGGCGAATGGTTGCGCCATTTGTGGAAATCGAGTGGGGCAAAAAGGCTTACGCAATCAATGTGGCGATTAAAAATACCTTTGATTCAGAGCGTTTGCTAAATCCAAATGTC
>JBNMJF010000102.1:0-6420 GCA_050873665.1 Helicobacteraceae bacterium | reverse complement strand
TTCTAGGCTTATGGCACTTGAATCTAAACCAAGCGCATTAAAAATATAAGAAATTAGCTCATTATAATTTAGATTTTTGATTTTTTCTAAGTCAATCTTTGGGAGCGATTCCAAACTCCAAAGTCCGCCAAAACTCGCCTCAGGGTTGAGCACCGCGCTAAAAAAATCGCTTGTCCTAGCGCGAATCCCGTCATTTCCTCTTGTTTCTACTAGCATTTTTATCTCCTTTTATTTGGTTTGGATTGCTTCGAATCGCTCCGCGATTCTCGCAATGACGAATATGAGCGATTTTTGCTCCTTTGTCGCCCTTTGTTGCGGTTTTCACGCTTTTATTTCGTGGATTCTTCGGCGACTTTGTCGCCCTAGAATAACGAGCGGTAGAGTTTTCCTTCAAAAACTCCCTAACTTTTTTATATTCCTTTTTGTCAAAAAAGCGTGATTTGCCACTAGGGAGCGCATTTAAGCTCACAAACCCAAAGCTAACGCGACATAAATCCATTACGCTTAGCCCAAAGTGCGCGAAAAATCGGCGCAATTCCCTATTTTGCCCCTCATTTATGCCGACTTTGACTTTTGTCCCGCTTTTGCCCTCTTTCACAATCTCAAAAAATTCAAATGGCGCGAAATCCATTGCCACAATCTTACTATTTTTATGCCCTCCCGCACGAGCATCCGCCACACTCAAGCCATTTTGCGCAGCGTCCAAAATATTTGCCGTGATTTTGCCATCGACTTTAACATTATAGATTCGTGTAAGTTTGCTTTGTGCCAAAGCGGTGGCGATTTTCACGCTATCACTTAAAATCAAAAGCCCAGAACTTGCAAAATCCAGCCTCCCAACAGGCACAAAATGCCGATACTTCGCCTCCAAACTATCATAAATCACCCTCCTCCCACGCGAATCGCTTTTGCTGACTAACTCGCCTTTGGGCTTGTGATAGGCGATTATCGTGTAGGCAATCTGTGGCTTAATCTCGCGCGAATCGATAAAAATCTTATCTTTTTCGCCCACTTTGTCGCTTAAAAGCGCGACTTTGCGCCCTATTTTCACTCTGCCTTGTTTGATTAGCTCATCTGCTTCTCTGCGCGAAAACTTCGTGTTGTGTGATAAAAATTGATTGATTCTCACGCGATAGACTTCACTTGATTTTTGAAATTGCCGTTAATTTTTAGTGTAGTCGCCATTTTGTAAGTGCCTTGCGCATCGCGAATCTCAAAGACAAGCCGTTCATCGCCACTATTATTTAGCGCGAGACTTTGAATCGCCTTTAATTGCGAGTAAGTGATATTGCAAGGCAAAGATAGCGTGTAATCCGCGATATTTGCGTTTGAATCGCCCATATTAAACGCGCGATTGTTAAAAGATTCGCCAAAAGATTCACGATTCGCGCCCAAATTGCTTGAATCGCTTTCATCTTTAAACTTTGGCTTTACTTTTTGGCTTTTTGCTTCATCAAGGCTTACCACGCTTTGCAAACGCAGTGAAATGCTCTCATCTTTATTTTCCCCAGCTTGGCACACAAGGCATAGCGGGACGCCTTGCGTGGCGTTCTCAATGATTGGCAAATTCTTTTCAAACACGGTAATCCACACATTGCCGATTTTATCCACCACCAGCACATCGGCATAGCGCGTCCCTTTTTGCCAATGTGGCTTTTTATGTCCTTGATTACGCCAATAATTAGCACACGCGACATATCTTCAAGGCTTTGAATCTGTGAGCTAAACACCACGCCCTTAATGCCTTTGATTTTCTCGCTATACTCATCAAGCGGATTGCCACTCATAAAGATTCCAAGCGTCTCATACTCAAAATCCAGCAATTCACTTTTGCTATATTCCTCCAAATGCGCCATTTCCAAGCGAATGACGCTTTCCTCCACAAATAGCGCATTTGAAGTGTCATAGCCAGAATTTTCGCGCACTTTATCCGCCATCAAATCCAAATTTGCCAAAAGCGTTTTTGTCGTATAGCCCAAATTGCTTAATGAGCCAGATTTGGATAAGGATTCAAGTGCCTTTTTATTGATGACTTTTGAATCCATTTTGCTTAGAAATTCCTCGATTGTGGTAAATTTCCCGCCCTCGCATTCATTTCGCGCTGTGATGATATTCTCAATAGGCTTTTCGCCAATGCCCTTAATCGCGCTAAAACCAAAGATGATTTTTTTAACGCCCTCGATTTCCACCACACTAAAGTCGCGCATAGAGTGATTGATATGCGGTGGCAACACTTCGATGCCCATACTGCGACATTCATCAATGTATTTGTTGATATTATCAGGCTTGTTTTTTTCGCTAGTGAGAAGCGCAGCCATAAATTCGTGGCGATAATAAGTCTTTAAATACGCCGTTTGGAATGTTACGAACGCATAAGCAGCGGAGTGAGATTTGTTGAATCCATATTCGGCAAATTTTACGATTAGCTCCCAAAGCGATTCGCATTTTTTTCGTGCGAATCCTTTTTTCTCTGCGCCATTTAGGAATTTCTCTTTATTTTCCTCCATTGTTTTGGCGTCCTTTTTCCCCATAGCACGGCGAATCAAGTCCGATTCGCCCAGCGAAAATCCTCCGATTACTTGCACAATTTGCATAACCTGCTCTTGGTAGATTATCGCGCCGTAGGTGTTTTCTAAAATGGGCTTTAGCTCATCGAAAATATATTCGATTTTTTGGCGTCCGTGCTTTCTTGCGCTAAACTCATCAATCGTCCCCATAGGACCGGGACGAAATAGCGCAATCATCGCCAAAATATCCTCAAAGTTGCTTGGCTTTAGGATTCGCGCGGCTGCTTGCATTCCGTCTGATTCGATTTGGAACATACCAATCGTGCTGCCGTTTTGAATCTCCTCATAGATATTTTTGTCGCTCAAATCGACATTGTTAAAATCAATCTTTTTGCCAATAATCTCAAGCGTCTTTTGAATCACACTAAGCGTCTTAAGCCCCAAAAAGTCGAATTTGATGAGATTGACTTTTTCTAAAAATTCCTTTGTATTGGCGTATTGCGTAACGATTTTATCGCCAATTTTACAAAGGGGAATCTTATGCCATAACTCATCGCTGTCAATGACGATTCCCGCGGCGTGTGTGCCGATATTGCGCTTTTGATTTTCTAAAATAAGGCTCATATCCCACACTTCTTTGATTGCTTTGTCATTATTGATTGCATCACGGATTCGTGGCTCTTTTTCATAAGCACCCTTTTTATCCTCAATGTCTGTTATGCCCGTTTGGAGGCGAATCTTTAGTGGCTCTTTGGGGATTAGCTTTACAAATTCATCAGCTTTTTTATACTCCATATCAAAGACACGCGCCACATCGCGAATCACAGACTTTGCCGACATAGTGTTAAATGTCGCCACATGGGCGACATTGAATTTGCCGTATTTTTCCACCACATATTTGATGATTTCCTCACGCCTCTCTTGGCAAAAGTCCATATCAATATCAGGCATACTCACGCGCTCAGGGTTTAAAAATCGCTCAAAAAGCAGTGAATGCTTGATTGGGTCAATGTCGGTGATTTCCAAAGAAAATGCCACCAAACTTCCCGCAGCACTGCCTCTTCCCGGACCGACAGGGATTTTGCGCTCTTTTGCCTCCCTCACAAAATCCCACACAATTAGCATATATCCGCAAAATTTCATCTTTGCGATGATTTGCATTTCGTGCTCTAAGCGTTCTTTGTAAATGCTGTGCTTGGATTCATCGATTGATTTTAGGCGGTTTTCTAAGCCCTCTTTGCATTTGTGGCGGAAATATTCCTCATCATCTGTAAAATCTAAGCCTTCATTTTTGGCATATTGCGCCGTGAATTTAAATCTTGGTGGCGTGGGCGCGGAGTATGGAATGATAACTTCGCCTTTGTCGTTTTTAACTTCAATGCTTTTTAAGTCGATGATTAGGTTGCATTTATCGGCGATTTCTTGCGTGTTTGCTAGGACTTCGGGTATGTCGGCAAAAATGCGCTTCATTTCATCTTGTGATTTGACATAAAATTCATTGACAGAGTGCTTTAGGCGGTTTAAATCCTGCAACTTTTTGCCTGTGGAGACGCACATTAGGACTTCTTGGCTAAAGGCGTGTTTTTTCTCTGTGTAGTGCGCGTCATTTGTCGCAATTAGCTTGATTCCGCACTCAATCGATAGCTTAATCGCCTCTTCATCGATGAATCGCTGCTCTGCGATGCCGTGCCGCATAATCTCTAAGTAAAAATCATCACCAAAAATCTCTTTATATTCTAACGCCACCGCTTTGGCGTGCTCATAGCCTTTGGCATTTGTATTTTTTTTGCCAATGGTGTTTAGGTGGTAATTCACTTCGCCCTGCAAACACGCCGATGAGCAAATAAGCCCCTCAGCCTTTTGGCGCAAAATGTCTTTGTTGATTCGCGGTTTGCGGTAAAATCCCTCCAAACACGCCATAGAGCTAAGATACATAAGATTTTTGTAGCCCACTTCATTTTTGGCAAAAAGGCAGAGATGAAAATATGGCATTTGCGGGTCTTTGGCATCTAGGGATTCGCCGTTGTGGATATAAGTCTCAATGCCGATTATGGGCTTTATGCCCTCTTTTAGCATCGTTACATAAAATTCAGGGACGCCGTGCATAACGCCGTGGTCGGTAATCGCCACGGATTTCATACCAAAGGCTTTGAGCTGTTTGGCGAGTTTGGGAATTTGATTTGCGCCATCTAGCAAGGAATATTCGGTATGTAAATGCAGGTGCGTGAAATTGCTCATTTTAGCTGTCCTTGTGTAAAAAAGTTTAAATCTTATGCTTGAATCTAACGCGCGAATTCTAATAAAAAATCGCTTTAAAAATCATTGAAACGAAAAAAGAATGTGAAATTATATTTTAATATCTTTATTACAATATGTAAAAATTTAATAAAATTTTAAGAAAAGTTTGATTACAATTCGTTCTGCATTTTTTGCGAAAAATATGCAAAAAATGCAAGAAAATCGCCACCGCGATTTTAGTCCAATCATTTTACGCATACAACGCAAAAAATGCAAAATTTCACTTTGTAAAGGACAAAAAATGGATAGCGTAAATACATTTTTTATTATGCTTTGTTCGATTTTGGTTTTGATGATGACACCCTCGTTAGCGATGTTTTATGCGGGTATGGTGCGACATAAAAATACGCTAAATACGATTATGAATTGTTTTATCGTCTTTGGCGTAATCACGCTTCAGTGGGTGATTGTGGGCTTTTCACTCGCATTTGGTGGCGATATAGGCGGGATTGTCGGCGGTTTGAATAATATTGCACTCACAAATATCGGCGGATTTAATGGCTCTGGTGTGCCAAATATCATCTTTGCGATTTTTCAAATGATGTTTGCAATAATCGCCGCAGCAATCATCACAGGCTCACTTGTAGGGCGAATCAAGCTAGGCGTCCTAGTGGTGTTCCTAATCTTTTGGAGCACTTTTGTGTATGATATTTTGGCGCATATGATTTGGAGTGAAAGCGGATTTTTGCTTGTGCGCGGGAGCTTTGACTTCGCTGGTGGTGGCGTAGTGCATATCAGTGCTGGTGTGGCTGGGCTAGTGGGCGCGATACTCGTGGGTCCTAGAAAAGACAAAGGCGCAGAGAGCGTGAATGCGCACTCGATTCCTTATGCTTTTTTGGGCGCGATTTTGCTATTTATCGGTTGGCTTGGATTTAACGCTGGGAGTGCTGGTGGCGTAGATGAAATCGCCGTAAATGCCTTTGTGGTTACGATTTTATCGGCTGCTAGTGGATTTTTGGCGTGGGTGCTGATTGAGTGGATAAAAGACAAAAAGCCCACCGTGCTAGGGGGCTTAAGCGGACTTGTCGCAGGGCTAGTAGGCATAACGCCGGGCTGTGGCTATGTGGGTGCTTGGTCAAGCCTTGCAATCGGCGCAGTATCGGCACTTTTATGCTACTATGGCATAAGCATAATCAAATACAAATTCAAATGGGACGATTCGCTTGACGCCTTTGGATTGCACGGAATCGGCGGTGTTTGGGGCGGAATCTGCGTGGGACTTTTCGCCTCAAATGCGGTGAATCCAGCCGTAGGCGCGGAAGGTGCGCTAGGCGAGGGACTATTTATCAGTGGCTCTTGGCATTTACTAGCCGAGCAAATCTTTGCGATTGTCGTGTGCGCAGTGTTATCGGCGATTGTAAGCTTTGTGATTTTCAAAGTCATATCGCTCTTTACAAGTTTGCGCGTGGAGGAAGAAGTCGAGTATGAGGGGCTGGATAAACGGCTACACGGCGAAGAGGCGTATTCTATTTAGGCGCGATTGTATTTTTGCGATAAATCGGGGAGACTTGCCACTCGCTTCGTCAATAGACTCTCAGTCTTATTTCCTTGCTCGTGGCTACGCAACCCCGATTTCTCATCAAAAATACTTCCGCGCCGAATCGTTTGAATCTGA
>JBNMJF010000101.1:0-6495 GCA_050873665.1 Helicobacteraceae bacterium | reverse complement strand
GCGCTTATGAGTGCGAGTTTTAAGGGGCATTTAGAGATTGTGAAGTTTTTGGTGGAAAATGGTGCAAATGTCAATGCTGCCAAAAAAGACGGCTACACCGCGCTTATGAGTGCGAGTTTTAAGGGGCATTTGGAGATTGTGAAATTTTTGGTAGAAAATGGCGCGAATGTCAATGCCGCCAAAAAAGACGGCTACACCGCGCTTATGAGTGCGAGTTTTAAGGGGCATTTGGAAGTGGTGCAATATCTGCTAGATTCGGGGGCGCATTTCAAGCCCACTATCAACAACGCTTGGAATGCCTTTATTTGGGCGGCTGAAAAGGGGCATTTAGAGATTGTGAAATTGCTACTAAATAACGGCGCAGATATTGATGATATCGACAATGACGGCTGTTCTGCGCTAATGCTTGCCGCAATCGAGGGGCATTTGGAAGTGGTGCAATTTTTGGTGGATAATGACGCATTTATCAATGCGCGGGATTATAACAACGCCACCGTGCTTATGAAAGCCGTAAATAGCGGGAATCTTAGCCTTGTGTATTATTTGATAGAAAATGGCGCGGATATTTTTGCCACCGATATTGCGGGAAATACCGCCTTTAGCATTGCGCTATCCAATGGCAACAACGACATAGCGCAGTATTTGAAAAAAGAAGGACACCGCCAAACCGAGATGAAGCGCAAACAAGCAGAAAAACAGCTTGATTCAAACAAATAAAAGGACAAAAATATGATAAAAATTACAGAAAATTCACTGCGGGACGGACACCAAAGCCTACTTGCTACTAGAGTTCGCACAGAGGATATGCTAGAAGTAGCGCGAATCTTTGAGGAAATCGGCTTTTATAGCGTGGAAGTGTGGGGTGGCGCGACTTATGACACTTGCCTTAGATATTTGAAAGAAGACCCATTTGAGCGATTGTATAGATTCAAAGAGATTTTTAAGAAAACGCCTTTGCAAATGCTACTGCGTGGGCAAAATTTGGTAGGTTATAGACATTACGCCGATGATGTGGTAAAAGAGTTTATAAAGCTATCCGCAAAGGGTGGAATCGACATTTTTCGCGTGTTTGACGCGCTAAATGACATTAGAAACTTACAAACTTCGATTGAGGAAATCAAAAAGCAAGGCAAAATCGTGCAAGGCGCGATATCCTACACAACTTCGCCCATTCACACAATCAAGGGCTTTGTAGCTTACGCCAAAGAGCTAGTGAAAATGGGTAGCGATGAAATCGTAATCAAAGATATGGCAGGGCTTATCACGCCATTTGACGCTTATAATTTAGTCAAAGCATTAAAAGAAAATATCGACAAGCCAATCGTGCTACATACGCATAGCACGGCGGGATTTGGATTCGCCTCGCATTTAAAGGCGATAGAAGCGGGAGCGGAAATCGTGGATTTAAGCAATTCTGCCTTTGCTAGTGGGACTTCGCACCCTTGCACGCAATCAATGGTGGCGACTTTAAAAGGCACGAAATGGGACACAAAACTAGACATTGCCAAAATGGAAAAAGCCGCCGAGATTTTGCGCCGTGTGCGTAAAAAATATAAAAAGTTTGAATCGCATTATAGCCTCATTGATACGCGCGTTTTGGTGAATCAAATCCCCGGTGGTATGATTTCAAACCTTGCAAATCAACTTAAAGAGCAAAATGCGCTTGATAGAATGGACGAAGTGCTAGATGAGATTCCCGCAGTCCGTGCGGACTTTGGCTATCCGCCACTTGTTACGCCAAGCTCACAAATCGTAGGCACACAAGCCGTGCTAAATGTCCTAACGGGCGAACGATACAAAAGCATTAGCAAAGAGGCAAAAAACCTAGCGCGTGGATTTTATGGCAAAAGTGCCACAGAGATTGATAGGGATTTGAAGCGCAAACTCGTGGCTTTGAAAGAGGAATTCATCACCAAACGCCCAGCGGATTATTTAAGCGCGGAAATGCCAAAGGCAAAAAAAGAAAGCAAAGATTTCGCGTTGTCGCCTACCGATGTGATTAGCTATGCGATGTTTGAGGGCGTGGCAAAGGCATTTTTGGACGAGCGCAATCATAATGCTTTGAAGCCAGAGCCTATCGAATCCTTTGAAAATGTCGCTGAGGATTTGGCAAAAGAATTTAATATCATCGTAAATGGGGAGCATTACGGCATTAAGATTGAAGGCTCGGGGCGCACTACAAACGGCGTGAAGCCATTTTTCTTGCGCCTTGATGGCGAGTTAAAGGAAGTGTATGTAGAGCAGGATTCAAGCGAGTCTAGCACAAACGCACCGCAAAGCACCAAAAAAGTCGCTACCAAAGGGCAAATAATCGCTAGTGATGATAATCATATCGCCACAAATATGCCCGGCACTGTGCGAAAAATCAATGTCAAAATCGGCGATAAAGTCAAAAAAGGCGATGTCGTGGCGATTGTCGAGGCTATGAAAATGGAAAATGAAGTCGTGGCGCAAAAAAGCGGAAGCGTAAAAAATATCTTTGTGGATTTAGATAGCGCGGTGGTGGCAAATCAGGCACTAATGTTAATCGAATAGGCGCGTAAATAGTGGCGAATCTTTTGAATTTGAGTGAGAATCTCACGCAATCAAGTGCGAATCTTTTAGATTTTTGGCGCGAATCCCACGCGAATCCGCTTGAATCTAGACGCGAATCTCACGCAATCAAGCGCGAATCCCACACGAATCCACTCGAATCTTAAGGCTTTTTATGGATTTGATAGATTTTAGCGCAACATTTTGGGCTTTTATGCTTACGCTTTTAGCTGGGCTAAGCACGGCATTTGGCGCATTTTTAGCATTTTTTAAGACAAAAGATGAGAGCCGAATCTTAGCCTTTGGGCTAGGCTTTAGCGGTGGCGTAATGGTGTATTTGAGCTTTGTAGAGATTTTGCCAAAATCCATTGATTTTTTCTCGCGCATAAACGCCACAAATGCCGAATCTCTAGGGATTTTATGCTTTTTTATGGGTATGATTTTAGCCTTTGGCATCGACTTGCTAATCCCCAAAGATGTCAATCCCCACGAGCTAAAAAGCCAAAATGAAGTCTATTGCGAGTTAGAATCGCGCGAGGCACACATTTCGCGCAATAACGCCATAAAGCGCACAGCGATTTTTACCGCAATCGCCATTACGATTCACAACTTCCCTGAGGGCTTTGCGACTTTTATTTCTGCCCTTGATAGCGTGGCATTTGGCGTTAGTATCGCTGTGGCTGTGGCGATTCACAATATCCCTGAGGGCTTGGCGGTTTCGCTCCCCATTTACCACGCCACAGGTGATAAAAAACAGGCTTTAAAACTCACGCTGTTATCTGGCTTGTCTGAGCCACTTGGCGCGATTGTGGGATATTTTTTACTAGCACCGATTTTAGGGACGGCGACACTTGCCATTAGCTTTGGAATCATCGCTGGGATTATGGTATTTATTTCGCTAGATAGCCTTTTGCCAAACTCCAAGCTAAGCACCAAAGGACACGAATCGGTGGCTGGAGTATTCTGCGGTATGGGAATAATGGCAATTAGTTTGCTAATCTTAAAATAGGAGGAAAAAAATGCAAAATGTCTATAAAAGCGTGGGGACGCTTGATACTCGCGCGGTGGAGCGATTTGGGATAAGCAATGAGATTTTAATGGAAAATGCCGCGAGTGCAATGGAGCGCGTAATTGATAGCAAAATCTCTGCGCCAAATGCGCTAATTATTATCGTGTGTGGCACGGGCAATAATGGAGCGGACGGATTCGCCCTTGCTAGGCGACTTAGTGGCAAATATAATATTAAGGTTTTTGCTCCCACGAGCCTTGAATCACGCACCAAATCCGCGCTAAATTCGCTCCAAAGACAGCGATTTGAGGCTGTGGGCGGGAAATTTATCGATGGAATGTTTTTGTGTGATATTGTGGTGGATTGCCTTTTTGGAAGCGGATTTAGTGGCGAAGTGGATTCGCAAATCGCGGATTTAATCACGCAGATGAACGCCGTAGGTAGGCTAAAAATCGCTTGTGATATGCCAAGTGGTATTTTACAAACCCAAAGTGGCGAATCTAATAATGCCACATTTAAAGCAGATATTACAATCGCTATGGGTGGCTTAAAAAGCGCGTATTTTAGCGACTTTGCCAAAGATTTTGTGGGCGAAATCGTGGTGGCAAATTTAGGCATTTCACGCGCAAATTACGAGGTAGATTCGCCTATAAAGTTGCTAGAAATTAGCGATTTAAAACTCCCAAAGCGAACCTTGCAAAATACGCACAAAGGGCGATTCGGACATAGTTGCGTGATTGCTGGGGAAAAAGAGGGCGCGTGTATTTTAAGCGCAATGGCGGCTTTTGCCTTTGGCAGTGGGCTTGTAAGCATTATCGGCGAAGTGCGAAACCACCCATATCACATTATGAATGCCACGCAACTCCCCAAAAACTGCAACGCAATCGCATTTGGTATGGGGCTTGGCAGTAAAATTGAGCGATATAATTTTGATTTTTTGGGTAAGATTCCATCTGTCATTGACGCGGATATGTTTTGTCATAATGATTTGCGTGGCATTGTCGAAAAGGGTAATCTTATTTTAACTCCGCATTTGAAAGAATTTAGCTCTGCGCTTAAGATTTTGGGCTTTGGCGAGTTTAGCATTAAAGAGATTGAGCGCAAAAAGATTGAGTTACTAGCGGATTTTTCTGCGAGATTCCCCAATGTTGTGCTACTTTTAAAAGGCGCAAATGTCTTTATCGCGCACAAAGAGCAAATCTACATTAACGCACTAGGGCGCAATAATCTAGCCAAAGGTGGCAGTGGCGATGTGCTAAGCGGATTTATCGTGGCACTTTTGGCGCAAGGATATTCGTTGCTTGATGCGAGTATCTCGGCGTCTTTGGCTCACGCTTTTGCGTCCCAAAAAGTCGAATCGATTTACGGGCTAGAGCCTACGGACTTAATAAACGCGGTAAAATTATTATAAAGGATTCACAATGCAAAATGATATTTTAAAAATCGGTGGAATTCAGTTTAAATCCCGCCTAATCGTAGGCAGTGGCAAATACAAGGATTTTGCCACCACACGCGAAGCGACTTTGGCAAGTGGCGCGGAAATGATAACAATCGCCGTTCGGCGCGTAAATATCACCGATAAAAACAGCGAAAATTTGATGGATTATTTCAAAGATAGCGACATAAAGTTTTTGCCTAACTCGGCGGGTTGCACAAGGTGCGATGAAACGATTGCGCTTTTTAATCTCGTGCGCGAGGCAACAAACATTCGCACCATAAAGCTAGAAATCATCGGCGACACCGCCAAAACGCTCTACCCCGATATGGTAGAGACGCTCAAAGCCTGTGAGATTTTGGCGAAAGATGATTTCATCGTGTTTGCCTACTGCAACGATGACCCGATAATGGCAAAAAGGCTCGAATCTGCTGGAGCAAGTGCGGTAATGCCACTTGCTGCGCCCATAGGCTCGGGGCTAGGCATTCAAAACCGCTATAATGTCGCTTTTATCAAGGACGCCGTGAAAATTCCTGTCATTGTCGATGCGGGAATCGGCTGTGCGAGTGATGCGAGTGTGGCTATGGAGCTAGGCGCGGACGCAGTGCTAAGCAATAGCGCGATTGCTTTGGCAAAAAATCCTGTGCTAATGGCACAAGCCATTAAAAACGCCGTCCTAGCAGGGCGACAAAGCTACCTAGCAGGGCGAATCCCCCGCAAACCCTATGCAAGTGCAAGTTCGCCAATAGAAGGAATGGCGGAGTTGTAGGGCGTGTAAAAACTAAAATAGCTCTTTAAACGACATATTTAGCAACTCATAGCTTTTTCTTGTCGCTACGCGTCCCCTTGCTGTGCGCTCGATATAGCCATTCGCAAGTAAATACGGCTCGATTATATCCTCAATCGTGCGCTCATCTTCACTCAAAGCAGCCGCAATGGTGCTTAGCCCCAAAGCGCGTCCGTTTCCGCCACACAGCAGACGCAAAAACGCCAAATCTAACTCATCAAATCCCCGCTCATCGACACCTAACTCATTTAGTGCTTGAATGCTTCGCGCAATCTCAATGCTAGATTCGTTGTGAAACTCGGCAAAATCGCGGATTCGCCGTAAAAGTCGTAGTGCCACGCGAGGCGTCCCGCGCGAACGCTTTGCGATTTCTAGTGCTGAATCGCGTGAAGCGATTTTATTTAGCTTTTTACTTGCTAGGCTCACAATTTGCGCAAGTTCGGCGATTTCATAAAATTGCATTCTAAAATTTATGCCAAATCTATCGCGCAGTGGGTTGCTAAGCATTCCTGCGCGGGTGGTTGCGCCAATTAGCGTAAAGTCCTCAATATCGATTTTTATCGTCTGCGCCGATGGTCCCGAGCCTATGATAATATCAAGCCTAAAATCCTCCATCGCCGAGTATAAAATCTCCTCAATCGCCGAGCTTAGGCGGTGAATCTCATCGATAAAAAGAATGTCGCCCTTGTTAAGATTCGTCAAAATCGCCGCCAAATCGCCACTTTTTTCAAT
>JBNMJF010000100.1:0-6533 GCA_050873665.1 Helicobacteraceae bacterium | reverse complement strand
TCGTCCGCGCAAAATTTCTAGCGATTCGTCATTTTCTAGCGTAAAATGCGCCACTTCCTCGCCAAAAATCACAAAAAGTCGCGCTTTTGTGCGCTCTATTTGCGCTTTTAAATAATCAAAGCAGATTTTTGCGTGATTCGCGTTACTTTGGATATGTGTGTCGCATTTTATTAGCGATAAAAGCGAATAAGATTCAACCCCAAAAACGCGCTTTGCGATATTATCAATCATCTCAAAACTCGCACTATAAGGCGCAATGGGCTTTAGCGTGATAAAGCACACCTGCGAATCTGCGCGAATCTGCCCTACATTTTTGCCATTCGCACTTTTGGATAGCTCACAAAGGGCGCAAGATTCGATGATTTGCTCTAAAGTAAGTTTGCTTTTTTGGCTAACTATGGGCTTATTTTGCAATGTGATATTTTGGCAATATCGCTCACCGCACAATTTGCGCAAATAAAGTTGCTTTAACAACAACGCCTTTTCTAAAATCTCACTCATTTTTTAAAATTTCTATCCTTATTACGCGCGAATCTAAAAGATATATTGCTGATTGCCAAAGCACCCAAAATAGGCATCTGTGAGCGGATTCGTCTCTAAATCCTCAAAGTCGCTTTTGTTATCCAAATCAAGCACCATCGCGCTTGACTTCGTGGCTAAAGTCTTTTTCTTACCACCGCGAATCACAATGTAGCAGTTTTTTGGGGCTTTAAGATTCCCGCCCTCGCTTAGTAGCACGAATTTATCGCCATTTTTTCGCGCCTTTACACGCGTGAAATACCCGCCCGTGCGACTTCTAACGCGCAGTAAATCGTCCTTTTTAGCCAAAGAATTTGAGCGCGAATAGTAGTAAAAGTCCAAATTATCATCGATTACGACATTTGACTTTGCCGTGCCTACGGCTTCATTGCTCTTAATTTTGGCATTTAGCCTATCCAAATCGATTATCACATCGCCATCGCGCACTTTGAAATCCTCATCATCAAGCATATAAATCGTATCTTGCTTGTAAGAAAACTCGTGGGAAAACGCCAGATTCGCCCCAAATAGCGTGAAAAATAGCACTGAAATTAAGAAACGCATTTTATGTCCTTTGCATAAAAAATTTTGCTATGATTCTAAATAAATTAAGGTTTTATTTTACTTAAAAATCGATAAAAAGGTGCAAATCGTGGCAAAAAAAATCATCATTTTAGGCAAACCCAATGTCGGCAAATCATCGCTTTTTAACCGACTCTTGCGCGATAAAATAGCCATTACAAGCGACATTGAAGGCACTACGCGGGATATAAATATCCGCCCTTTGCTTTTAGGCGAGGCGGAAAATCCGCTGTATGTCGAGCTATGCGACACCGCTGGGCTAATGAAAAAGGCAAATGGGATTTTTAAAAATGTCAAAAAAATTATATTTGATTTTATAAATGAAGGCGATTTGATTTTGTATGTGATTAGCGCGGAATTGGGCATAGATGAGGAAGATTTGCGCTTTTTTCGCTCACTAAAAAATGCCACTCTAATTGTCAATAAAACAGATATTGAAAAAAATGAGCGGTGGGAATATAGTGCCTTTGGCGCGAAAAAAATCTTTTATGTCTCTAGTTTGCATAATCGGGGGATAAAGCAACTCCGCGACTTTTTAGCGATTTGGGTGGGCAATCCTACTGATTCGTCATTGCGAGGCGAATCTATGGATTCGCCGAAGCAATCCAAACAAAATCAACCAGCACGAAGTGAGAATTCTTGCAAAAGTTTTTGCTACTTTTGGCTTATCCCAAAAGTAGAATCCCCCTTACCCTTAAACCCTAATTTGCCAAATAATGACAAATTTGCCACTATCAACATTGGCATTATCGGGCGCGTAAATGTGGGTAAAAGTTCGATTCTAAATGCCCTTTTAGGCAAAGAGCGCTCACTTGTCAGCGAAGTCGGAGGCACGACAATCGACCCTGTGAGCGATGAAATCACCTATAAAGATAAAATCTTGCGATTCGTAGATACCGCTGGGATTCGTCGCGCATCTAAGATTGAAGGCATTGAAAAGTTCGCGCTAGAGCGCACAAAGCGCATTTTAGAGCAAAGCAATATCGTTCTTTTGGTGCTAGATTCATCGCGCGATTTTGTCGAGCTAGATGAGAAAATTAGCGGACTTAGCCAAACATATAATTTGGGTGTGATTATTTTGCTAAATAAGTGGGACATAAAATGCGCGGATTTTAGGGCGTTTAGCGATATTATCAAGCGCAAATTTGCCTATTTGTCTTACGCGCCGATTTTGACAATTTCTGCGCTAAAAATGCGCCATATTGATGAAATCAAAGCTACGATTTTGCGTGTGTGGGAGAATTTTAATCGCCGAATCCCTACTGCGCTACTAAACTCGCATATCAAAATCGCCACGCAACGCCACCCAATCCCTAGTGAGAAAGGCAAAATCGTGAAAGTTTATTACGCCTCGCAGGTGGATTGCGCCCCGCCACAAATTATCCTAGTGATGAATCGCCCTCGTGCGCTTCATTTTAGCTATAAGCGGTATTTGGTGAATTATTTTCGTGCAAATTTTGACTTTAGCGGAGTGCCGATTGTGATTTTAACCAAAGGACGAAATAAAGACGAAACCGCGCAGTGAGATTTTCTATAAATTATCACATAAAAGCAATTTAAAGGGCATTAAAAGACAAAAATCTAAATCAACTTTTAAAAATCTCACTGCCGATTCGCACCATATTTGCGCCGTTTGCAATCGCCACCCTATAATCGCTACTCATTCCCATCGACAAAATCTCTGCGCCGTGATGGCGCAACGAATCAAAAATATCCTTTGTCTTTTTAAAACAAATATCTTGTATTTTTTTGTCATTTGAGTTTGTGGCAATCGTCATAATGCCTTTTAGGCGGATATTTTTACAAATATCTTGTATTTTTAGATATGAATCTACCGCCGTTTCAAGCCCAAATCCGCTTTTGCTAGATTCTGCGGAACTATGCACTTCCAAAAGGCAATTTAGCGTTTGATTATTTGCTTCTAGCCGTTTTTGCAAAGATTCGGCTAGTTTTAGCGAATCTAGTGCTTGAAAAAGCGTGGGCTTCAAAGCCAAAAGTGCGTTAATTTTATTTTCCTGCAAAGTGCCGATAAAGTGCCATTCAATGGGTAGATTCTGCGATTCTTGCATTTTTGCCTTTAAATCTTGGACTTTATTCTCGCCAAATGCCCTCTGTCCCGCATTATAAAGCGCGATGATTTGCTCTAATCTCGCATATTTTGAAACAGCGATTAGCTTTATAATGTGGTGAGCGGAATATTTTAGTCGCTCCGCTTCGATATTTTCAATTAGTTTTGTTAGATTTTCTTGTATTTTTTTCGATTCCATTTTCACCTCCGCTTGGTTGAATTTCTTGTATTTTTTCTGAATTTGTAGCGATTCGCGCTATGTCATTGTAGATTCCAAGTGCCATTAGGCTTAAGAGCAACGCCCAGCCAAAGATGATGAGCCGATATAACACTTTTTCGCTTAAGGGTTTGCGCGTTATCCACTCATATAGCGTAAAAATGATATGTCCGCCATCTAACGCTGGAATGGGGAAAAGATTAAGTAACCCTAAATTTATTGAAATAAGCGCAGTTATGCTAAAAAGCGCGACAATACCACTCTGCGTGGCATTTGAGATGATTTGCACAATGGCAATGGGACCGCCAAGATCACTTGTCGGCACGATGCCTGTGATTAGCTTTTGGACGCTTAAAAGTATCATTTTACCCGCATACGCCGTCTCATTCCACGCAAATGGGATAATCTCACTCCACCCATACCGCACCAATCCAATCTCGCCTTTCGCCTTCACGCCGATAAAACTCTGCCTTATACTCTCGCCAAAAATATTTTTTGAATCTCTTACTTGTGGCGTTAGCGTAATCGTCCGTAGCTCATTATCACGCAAAAAACTTATATTTATTGGCTCTATTTTGTCACTTACATAATCCGCAATATCGCGCCAAATTTTGATATTTTTGCTATCAATTCGCACTATTTTATCGCCCTCTTTTAGCCCTGCTAATTGCGCAGGAGAATTTGCCATACTCTCTCCTACCACAGGCAAAAGCGTGGTAATCCCCGCAAGTCCAATGTAAATATAGAGCAAAAAAGCCAAAAGCAGATTCGCCCCGCTACCAGCAAATAAAATACAAATCTTTTGCCACGGGGCTTTTGTGGTGTAGCTATCGGCGTCTTCATTGCGCTCAAGCGGATTTAAATCGTCCTGCCCTTTCATCTGCACATAGCCACCTAGTGGAATCGCTGAAATAGCGTATTCTGTGCCATTTATGCGCTTTGTGAGAATCTTTTTGCCAAAGCCAATGCTAAAGACTAGCACCTTTACACCAAAAAGTCGCGCCACCAAAAAATGCCCCAATTCGTGGAAAAATATTAAAAATGATAGCACCAAAATGGAAACAATTAGCCACATTTATTTGCCTTTAAATTATTTTATGCGCAGATTCGCACGATTTGCGCGATTCACACGCTTTTATAATATGCTTTTGTGTAATCATAGCCAGAATACAGCGTTACAAACACCGCAATCCACAGCAATGCCTCGCCACCGGGAAATAAATCCGCGAGTAAAAACGCCACAGCGGTGATTTGAAAGCCCGTTTTGTATTTGCCTAGATTATTTGCAGCGATATTTTTGCCCTCACTTGCGGCGATTACGCGAAGTCCTGTGATGAAAAATTCCCTACTTAAAATCAAAAATACCGCCCAAGGATTTGCTCTCTCTAACAATAAAAGCCCGATAAACGCGCCTAAAATCAGCATTTTATCTGCCAAAGGGTCAAAAACCTCGCCAAATTTGGACTTTACATTGTAGATTCGCGCGATATAGCCGTCAAAAAAATCCGTGATAGATGCAATGCAGAAAATCAAACACGCCGTATAATTCACCCACGAAAAATCCACGAAATCAGGGAATGGGCGATACAAAATCACACAAAGCAACAAAAAAGTAAGCAAAATGCGAAAAATAGTCAAAATATTAGGAATATTGCGCATTTTTTACGAATCCGCCTATTGTTACTTAAATGTCGTTCCGCCGTCAATTACGATAGTTTGCCCCGTAAGCCACGAGCTTTGCGCCTCATCACATAGGAAATACACCGCCCCAGCCAAATCCTCAGGCGTTCCCATACGATTTAGCGGGGATTGCTCCTCGACTTTTGCCTTGACTTGCGCGTAGTCTGGGAATGCGCGAAGTGCGTCTGTGTCAATAGGACCGCCACTCACGGCATTTACGCGAATCTTAAATTCGCCCAATTCTTGCGCGGCGTATTTTACCATTGTCTCTACGGCGTTTTTGGAGTTGCCGTGCCCTGCGTAGTTTGGCATATATACGAGATTGCCTGTGGAGCTTAGAGATACGATTGCACCCCCGCAGGATTCGCCGTTTTCTAGGTTTTTTTGCATTCGTTTTGCTGCCTCTTGCGCTCCCACAACAAAGGCTAAAACGGTCGCGGTATAAATATTATTTAATCCGCGTGGGCGAAGTCGCATAAATGGCGCGAATCCTCCCGCCACGCTTTTGCCATAAATAATCGCATTAGATACGAAAAAATCCACGCGCCCAAAATCCGCATCAATTTTGCTAAAAAGCTCCGTGTATTGCTCTGGCTCTAACACATTTAGCGGATAAAACTGCGCTTTTATGCCATACTTTTGCGCCACATCGTTTGCGATTTTTTGCGCCTCTTCCTCGTTGCGATTATATGTAAAAGCCACATTCACGCCATTTTGCGCGAATTTATACAAAATCGCCCTGCCGATTCCTCTCGTAGCACCGCTTATTACAAGCGTTTTACCTTTCATATTATTACTCATTGTTGCACCTCGTATTGTTTGATTATGTTTTCTAAAAATGCTAGATTCTGCGCACTCATTTTGCTTAATGGTAGGCGAAATTCTAGGCTATCGATGAATCCACAAAGCCACATTGCCGTTTTTATAGGAATGGGATTCGTCTCGCAAAATAGGGCTTTGTTGATTGCAAAAAGCTCGGCGTTGATAGCGCGAGACTTTTCAAAGTCGCCATTTTTCGCGCTATTTACCAAATCTACGATTTTATTTGGCAATAAATTGCCCGTTACGCTAATAGCCCCCACGCCACCACTAGCCAAAATAGGATAGTTTATGCAATCCTCGCCACTTAAAATCTTAAAGTCTGGGATTCGCGCATTTAACGCCACCACGCGCTCAATATCGCCACTGGCTTCTTTCACGCCATAAATATTTGGATTCGCGCCAAAAAGTCGCTCCATAGTAGCAATATCGATGCTAACGCCCGTGCGCGAAGGGATATTATAAAGTAGCACAGGGATACTAATGGCATTTGCGATTTCTAAAAAATGCTGATAAAGCCCCTCCTGCGTGGGTTTATTATAATATGGTGCGACACATAAAATCGCGTCCGCTCCCGCACTCTGCGCGAATCTCGCTAACTCCACCGCCTCTTTGGTAGAGTTGCTCCCCGCTCCCGCTAGGACTTTC
>JBNMJF010000099.1:0-6556 GCA_050873665.1 Helicobacteraceae bacterium | reverse complement strand
TAAATCTCAATTACAAGCCTTTTTACGCCTACCGCCTTTGCGTAGTTATGCAAAGTAGAAAATTTAAAATCCCCATCTCCGCTCTCAAACCTAGCCACCACGCTTTGACTTACATTCATCGCTTTGGCGATTTGCGCTTGGGTGAGATTTGCTTTGATTCGAGCTTGGATAATTGTGCGCTTTAATTCCAAAAGTGGCTTTAAGCGCTCATATTCTGCGCTAAACTCGCTATCTTTTAATAGTTCCGCTTTTAATTCTTGCAATTTCATAATTCCTCCTTAATGCTTTTTAGGATTTTTCTAGCCTTATCAATCTCACCTTTGGGCGTTTTTTGACTCTTTTTGATAAACACACTAAATATAATGATAAGTTTATCTTGCTTAAAGGTGTAAAATGCCCTAGCAATGCCTTCTTTGCCCCTTGCGCGTAGCTCAAATAGTCCATCGCCCAAAGATTTGCTAAAAGGCTCTCGCAACTCATTGCCAAATTCCGCTAAAAGCTCCATATTTTGAAGCATTTTTACGCCTATTGTGGGCGGTAAAGATTTAATTTGCTTATCCACCTTTTCATCAAGCGTAATAACTTCAAACATATCATAGCCTTTGTAAAATTTTTTATTATTATAGCTTACAAGCTATAATTTATCAAGTGTTTTTTTAATGGCTTATTTTCGACTAGATTCACTAAATTCGATAAATCCACCCAATTCCCTACATTTTCACACCAGATTCACACTTTTTCAAATTTTTTTAACAAAATTTTGACTTTTTAAGCAAAATTTAAGATAGGGGGGGGCAAAATTACTTTTCTCAATTTTTGAGATATTTTTTTCATTTTAAGGAGATTTTATGTTTAGTAAGATTCTAACATTTGGCGCGATTGTCGGCTTATCGGTGGCTTTTACGGCTTGTAGCAGACCGATTTTTAAGGTTACGGAGCTTACCCCAGAGGCGAATCGCGTGGCAGTTTCGCCATTCAAGCCTAGGGATAATTGCAAGATACTGAGCGAAAAAGAGGGCGTTGCAAATGTTTATCAAGTGCAATACAAAAGAGTGAGCGCAAATGTCGCAGGTTCTAGCGATAGTCCCTTTACGGCGGGTGGCGCGACTTCGACTAAAACTAATAGCGATGGAAGTATGATGATGCAATCAGAGCCTAAAAAGACACGAGCATCAAAAGATGAGCTGGTAGAGAGCGCGAAAAACGACTTGCTTAACAAAGCCGCTTTGTTTGAAGTGCCAAGGGGCAAAAAGATAGTCGTTTATTACGGCGATGAAAAGTGGAGCTGTGGCAGTCAAACAACTTGCTTTAACGCAAGGGGCGAGTTGAAAATCAACCAAGTTACTTCCTTGCGAATCCCAGCTGAAATCTATGAATGCGGTTTGTAGTATTTTTGTAGTTTTTAGCAACTTTTTTAGCCCCAAACGGGGCGAATCATCACTAACTAAAAGGCGAATCGTGCGATTCATATATACTTTTTAAATTTATGAATACGATTCGCCAAATCTTTAGCTATAATTTCACATTTTTTATTTTTGGAGGACATAATGGGCGAGATGAAAGAAATCGATGTTTTGGTAGTGGGTGCGGGTCCCAGTGGCTCGGTAGTTAGCGCGATTTTGCATAGGCAAAATCTAAAAGTCCTAGTCGTAGAAAAGGAAAAATTCCCTAGATTCGTCATCGGCGAATCCTTGCTCCCCGCTTGTATGGGCATAATGGAGGAGGCTGGATTTTTGGAGGCTGTGAAGCGACACGGATTTCAGTTTAAAAACGGCGCGGCGTTTAGCTGGGGCGATAAATATCGCTATTTTGATTTTTGCGATAAAAGCTCCAAAGGATATGGCACGACTTTTCAGGTGCAAAGAGGCGACTTTGATAAGGTGCTAATTGATGAGGCGATAAAGCAAGGTGTGCCTGTGAAGTTTGAAGTCGCACTTGAGGGCGTAGAGTTTCAAAATGACGCTGTGGTGGCGAACTTAAGCAATGGCGAAGTAATCAAGGCAAAATACATTGTCGATGCGAGTGGTTATGGGCGCGTTTTGCCACGAATGCTGGATTTAGAAGTGCCATCAACGCTAACGCCACGCAAGGCGATTTTCACGCATATTGAGGATAATATCAGCGAAGTGCTTTATGATAGGAAAAAGATTCTCATCACCACGCACCCGCGATTCCGCGATGTGTGGTTTTGGCTAATCCCTTTTAGCAACGGCAGATGCTCTATTGGCGTGGTAGGCGAGGAAAAAACCATTGACATTGAGGGCAAGGATTTGGCAGAAACGCTAAAATCCCACACTTACGAAGCCCCAATGTTAAATCGACTGCTAAATAACGCCAAGTGGGATACGCCCGTGCGCACAATCAAATCCTACTCCAAAGATGTGAGGCAACTTTACGGCGATAGATACATTTTGCTAGGCAATGCGAGTGAGTTTTTAGACCCTGTGTTTAGCTCTGGCGTTACTATTGCGATGTATTCCGCGCTAATGGCGGGGAATCTCGTGGCGCGAATCCTGCGTGGCGAATCTGTAGATTTAGATAGCGAATACGCAAAACCGCTAATGGTAGGGATAAATGCCTTTAGGACTTATGTAAATGGCTGGTATAGCGGGGAATTCCAAGATGTGATTTACACAAATGTCGAAAACAACGACATTAAGCGACAGATTTGCTCGATTCTCGCGGGATATGCGTGGGATACGAGCAATCCTTATGTAACTAAAAGCGACAACGCACTAAAAACACTTTGGGAATACACCAAATCAATGTAAGGGGTGCGTTTGCGGTGAAATGGGCGATTGTGGCGATTGTGGCGATTGGTGGATTTTGCGCGTGTGCGAAATATCCGCAAATCGCGCTAGATTCATTTGAAAATGAAGCCTTTAGTGTGCGAATCGCGCAAAATCTCTATGTGCTGTATGTCTCAAACGGCGATAGTGGCTATCATTTCGCGCTTTTTGATGCGCTGGGTGCGCCTGTGGCAAATAAGATTTTGAAAAATGGCTATTTTAGCAATGCGAAGTTTTTGCCACCAAATGCGAAGTATGATGAGATTTTCATCGAATCTTTGCGCCTTTTGCAAAATGGCGAATCACAAAAAATCACAAATGATTACGCCATAAAAAGGGTGGCAAATGAGTAGGATTTTGCTAAGCAAACCCGCAATTTTATGTGCGGCAAATAGCTTTTGCGATTCGGTGCAAAATTTAGGCGCGGATTCAGGCGACATTCTAAGCGCATTTCAAAAATGTGTGCCATTTTTGCAAGAAAACACCGCTTTTTTGGGGCATAAAATCTTTGTGGGCGTTTGTGATAATCTTTTGCCCTTGCCCCAAACCACGCAACCGCACCTCATCACGCGCACCAATACCATTTTATACAACGCGATTAAGCCCTTAGAGCCGTTGATTGTGAATCTTAAAAACGCGCTTGGCGCAGAATCTATCGGCATAAGCCTAGGCACGACTACCACAGGGATTGGCGAAAACTACCTTGCAATCAAGCGATATTACGAAGCAAACGCCACTCCACGCGACATTGACTACACCAAAATACAATATGTCGGCGAACGAAGCGCACTTTGCAATCCTGCGGAGTTTTTAAAGGCGCATTACGAGTTAGATTCGCTATCTTTTGGGCTATCAAGTGCCTGCACGAGCGGAGGCAAGGCAATAATCCAAGGCGCAAGGTTATTACAAGCAAATCTCTGCAAAGCCATAATTTGCGGTGGCGTGGATAGTTTGAATCATCTTACATTAGCTGGATTTAACGCCCTTGAGATTTTAAGCCAAAATCGCTCTAAGCCCTTTAGTGCGGAGAGAGATGGCATAAATATCGGGGAAGGTGCTGGAATCTTTGTGATGATAAATGAGAACTTGCTAGATTCACACCCGCAGTTTGAGAGCGATTTTCAAATCGCGCTCTTAGGGCATAAAAGCAATAATGACGCCTTTCATATCACGCAGCCAAGCCCAAGCGATGAAATGCAGTTAGAGATTTTGCGCGGATTTGGGAGCGTGGATTATATCAATCTGCACGGCACAGGCACGATTGCAAATGATAGTATGGAGGCAGAAATCGTGGCTAAAGTTTTCCCGCAAACGCCCTGTAGCACGATAAAGCCTTTTATCGGGCATACGCTTGGTGCGGCGGGTGCGATTGAGCTAGGAGTGTGCGCGGAGCTGATTTTAGAGAGCCTAAAAAACGGCGAATCGCCCCTCCCACCACATATCTACACGAGCGAATTTAATGACATTGCGTTAGTCAAAAAGGGAGAGAAAAAGTGCGTTAAAACCGCGCTATCCACTTCATTTGCCTTTGGTGGCGACAATAGCGCGATTTTGATAGGGGCGAAATGATGAGTTACAAAAGCGTTGAATCTTACTTGCCACATAGTGGTGAAATGGTGCTAATTGATGAAATCATCGAAGTGGGTGCGGATTTTATCATCACTAAAACCATCATTAAAAATCACGCGATTTTTTGCGAATCGCTTGGCGAATCGAGCGAATCGCCGTCATTGCTGGGCGAATCTAAAAGTGTGGCAGATTCGAGTGAATCACAAGATTCGGCGGATTCGCGCAATTCAAAGCATTCATTACAATCTCTCGCCTTTCCCACCTACAAAGCCATTGAGCTAATGGCGCAGAGTTTAGGCATTTTTCGTGCGTTAAATGAAAAAGGTAGTGGCAGTAAGCTAGGATTTTTGCTTGGGGCAAGGCGATTTGAGATTTTGCACCCTTTTATTTTTAGCGAGGCGAGGACAAAAGTGGTGGTGTCAATGCAGGATTCAAGCGGTATGGGCGTGTATGATTGTGAGATTTTTGAGGGCGAAAAGCTCGTAGCTAGGGCGAGTATCTCTGCGCTAAATCCAAGCAACGAATTTCTATCGCAAATAAAGGAGCAAATATGAAAAAAGTGCTTATCACAGGCTCATCACGGGGCATTGGCGCAGAAATCGCTAGGCATCTAAAAGGCGAGGGATATGCCGTAATTTTACACGGGAGAGCCGAATCCACCGCGCTAGATTCGCTATCCAAAGAATTAGGCGCGGAAAAACTCATCTTTGATATTGCAAATACGGCGCAGTGCAGGGAAGTTTTAGAGCGATTCACGCAAGATAACGGCGTATTGTATGGCATAGTGCTAAACGCTGGAATCGCCAAGGACAACACATTTGTGGGATTAGAAGAAGATGAATGGAAAAGCGTGATTGACACGAATCTAAATGGATTTTATAATGTCTTAAAACCTCTTTTAATGCCGATGGCTAGGCAAAAATGTGGGCGAATCGTAGTGATAAGCTCTGTCTCTGGCGTCTTTGGCAATCGCGGACAAAGCAATTACGCCGCTAGTAAGGCTGGGCTAATCGGTGCGGCGAAATCTATCGCAATCGAACTTGCAAGTCGCAATATTTGCGTGAATGTCGTAGCTCCGGGACTTATTGAAACAGATATGATAAATGAAAATCTCCCGCTTGATGAGATTAAAAAGATGATTCCAGCAAGGCGGTTTGGCAAAGTTAGCGATGTCGCCCCGCTTGTGGCGTTTCTACTAAGTGAAGGGGCTAGTTATATCACAAAGCAAGTCATTGGCGTAAATGGAGGTATGTGTTGAATCGCGTTTTTGTAACAGGATACGGCGCAATCACCGCATTTGGCAAAAGCTGGGGCGAAATAAAATCAAAGCTACAAGCAAAGCAAAACGCCGTTTGCGTTATGGAGGATTGGCGCAAATATAAGGATTTGACGACTTACCTTGCTGCGCCCATTTTAGACTACGCGCCACCAAAAGAGTGGAATCGCAAACAGCTCCGCTCACTAGGGCGCGTCTCGCAATAGAGCGTAGAGTGCGCGGGAATCGCGCTTGAAATGGCTGGGCTAAAAAACGATGAGAAAATCAAAGATGGCAGAATGGGCGTTGCAAGTGGCTCTAGCACGGGTAGCACGGACGCGGTGCTAGATATGGCAAAGCTGTTTTTAAACGATGAAAACAATATCAACGCAAACACTTACATAAAGTTTATGCCACACACTACCGCTGCAAATATCGCGCTTTTTTATTCGCTAAAAGGGCGACTAATCCCCACTTCAAGTGCTTGCACAAGCGGTAGCCACGCAATCGGCTATGCCTATGAATCTATCAAATATGGCAAAATCGATATGATGATAGCAGGTGGCGCGGAGGAACTTTGCGTAAGCGAGGCTTATACATTTAATCTACTCTATGCCACAAGCCTAAAAAACACCACGCCAAAGCTAACCCCTGCGCCCTTTGATAAAAATAGAGATGGTTTAGTCATAGGCGAGGGTGGCTGTATGCTTGTGCTTGAATCAGAGGCGAGTATGAAAGCGCGTGGTGCGAATCCTATCGCCGAAATCGTGGGCTTTGGTAGCACTTGCGATGGGACGCATATCACGCGCCCAAATAGCGCGACTATGAAAGAAGCGATGATTTTGGCACTGCGCGATGCGAATCTTTCTCCACAAAATATCGGCTACATAAACGCCCACGCAACCGCGACAAAATGGGGCGACATAGCCGAATCAATCGCAAC
>JBNMJF010000098.1:0-6580 GCA_050873665.1 Helicobacteraceae bacterium | reverse complement strand
TCCGTTTTTGGCGCATAAAATGGCGATTGACATAAATGGCTATATTCAAGCTCCTAGCATTGATTGGATGAATCGCTTTGTGGTTTTTGCCAAATATACGAAGTCCAAAGAGAGCTACATTGTCATCGCGGACTACACGCTTACATATCAAAGTGCGGTGATTCGCGATGGGCTAAATATTTTCCCAAAATGGGTGGATTTAGAGCAGACTACGATTTTATTTACCAAATATATGCCAAAGCCAACCCTTATGCGCTACAATATCTACACAGGCAAAATGGATAGATTGCTTTCAAGCGATGGGCTAATAATCGCAAGTGATGTTAGCAAAGATGGCAAAAAAGTTTTGCTAACTATGGCTCCTAAGGGGCAGACGGATATTTATCTCTATGATATGACAACCAAGCAAAATACGAAGCTAACGAATTACAACGGCATTGATGTGGGTGCGAATTTCATAAATAACGAGCGAAGCATTATGTTTATCAGCGATAGATTGGGCTATCCTAATATATTTTCGCTGGATTTAAAATCACGCCTAATCTCACAGCTAGTCTATCACGGGCGCAACAATAGCTCTGCAAGCGCACACAACGAATATATCGTGTATTCTAGTCGCGAGAGTGCCAATGAGTTTGGCTCAAATATCTTTAATCTATATTTGATTTCCACCAAAAGCGACTACATTCGGCGACTTACGGCAAGTGGCATAAATCAGCTCCCACGATTTTCGCGCGATGGCGGAAGCATAATGTTTGTCAAAAGCACCGAAGATGAAAGCGCACTAGGCATTATCCGCCTAAACTACAATAAAAGCTATTTATTCCCTTTGGCAAACGAAAAGATTCAATCAATAGATTGGTAGGATTTGCGGGGTAGAGTAGGGCGAATCTTATTGGATTTTGTGCTTTAGATTCAAGCGTGGATTTTTGCGAAAGATTCGCGAATCGTGCGTATTTTTGCGCCGAATCGTAATTTGCGTAAGATTCGTAGATAACGCCGATTTTTGCATAAGATTCGCGCTAAAATATTTTTATGGAGTGTTTATGAAAAGATTTTTGATTGTTTGTATTGCAAGTGTTTTAAGTGCGAATGCACCGCTAGATTCGACTGCAGATTCGGCTATTAGCGTGGATTCGCACTTAGATTCGACCGCCACCGCAAATTTACGCACGAATTCATCTAACGCGATTCCCCCCCCCCCCAGAAGCAAATAGCCCCGCAACAAATCATTTAAACAAATCAAACTTTTCATTCCTACACAGCATTCGCTTTGATTTTTTGCTTGATAATACAGAGGATTGCGATTGGCTTTGGACGCCACGCACGATAAGCGCGGTTTTGCTAGAGCCAGAGATTGGGCTTGGCATTGGCGAATCTAATGCGCTTTGGGTGGGTGGCTATGGGATTCAAAATATGGGTGCAAAGCCCATAGCAAAAGGCGCAAAGGGCGGTATCTACGCATATTACGCGTTTTCGCAAAGCGGATTTAGCGCACTGCTTGGCATCGCCCCTAGAAAAAAGCTCATATTGCGCTACCCACGCACATTTTTTCGCAACGATTTTGAGTTTATGAATCCAAACATAAATGGCGCTATTTTTCAATATCAATCCGCACAAAGCCGCGCGTTAAAGGGGCAAGGCGAGTTAGTGCTAAATCATTTTGGTGGCAATTTGGCAGATGCCACAGATATGTTTTACGCCTCGCTTGGCGGGAAAATCACACTTTTTGATAGCCTAATTTTAGGCGCAGATACTATGCTATATCATATCCAAGACATAAATCTTTTGCGCAAAAATGCGGAAAATAGCGATACTTTTCTTTTTGAGCGAATCCTTTATGATGCAAGTATTGCGTGGGATTTGCGCGGGTTTGATAAAATCGGCGATATTTTTGAAGTGGCAAATGTGGGCTTTGCTTTGCTAGGTGAGGCAGAGCGCAAAAAGGCGCATAGCGGATATGGCGGATTTAGCAACGCTATGGGCTATGAAATCAGCGCGAATCTGCAATACAAAGGCTTTGGCATTGAGGAGAGCCACTATTTTGGAAAGCCACAAATGCGCTATTTTAGGGATTTTGGCGAGGATATTTATAATGGACTGCCATTTTATCAAACAAACTTTAATCGCATAAACGCCTACTACGCCTACAAAAACGACTTTGCAAAGATTAGCTTTAATCTCATCTTTTATGTGATTGGCAAACGGCTATCCACACAACAAATGCTAATTTTTAGCTTTGATAGTGCGAAATTATGGCATTAGCGCGAATCGCTCGAATCCAAAAAGGCGCGAATCTCAAATACCATTTTTAAGCAAAATCAAAGTAAAATCCGCGCATTTCAATTTAAAGGCAAACAATGTTAGATTTACAAAATAAGATTTTGGCACTTAAAGATGAGCTAGATGCGCTAATCGTGGCGCATTTTTATCAGCGCGATGAAGTTGTGGAAATCGCGGATTTTTGTGGCGATAGCTTGGAACTCGCAAAAAAGGCGAGTAGCGCGAAGCAAAATCTAATCGTATTTTGTGGCGTGAGCTTTATGGGGCAGAGCGTGAAGGTGTTAGCTCCGCAAAAGCGCGTGATTATGCCCCGCCTTGCGTGTTGCTCGATGGCGCGAATGATAGATTCGAGCTATTTTGATAAAAGCATTGCAAAGCTAGAGACGCTCGGCATTACGGATATTTTTCCTATGACTTATATCAACTCAAATGCCGATGTCAAGGCAAAAGTCGGCAAAATGGGCGGTGTAGTCTGCACCAGCGCGAATGCTGCCAAAATCTTTGACTACGCATTGGGGCTAAATAAAAAAATCTTTTTTATGCCAGATAGGTGTTTGGGGCTAAATTTAGCGCAAAAAAACGGCAAAAAAGCCTGTGTGCTAGGGCAATGTAGCGATTCGCAAATCCTTGAATCCGACATTATTTGCTATGATGGATTTTGCTCCGTTCATCAGCTTTTTACACAGGAAGACATTGACTTTTATCGCCAAAAATTTAGCGACATTTTGATTGCCACGCACCCAGAATGCGACCCAAGCGTGGTGGCAAAAAGCGATTTTGTCGGCTCTACAAGCCAAATCATAAAATTTGTCGCTAACTTGCCCGAGAGCGCCAAAGTCGCCGTAGGCACGGAGTTTAACCTAGTCAATCGCTTAACCAAGCAAAACGGCAATAAAGAAAATATTTTTGTGCTGTCCTCTACCAAACCGCTTTGCCCTACGATGAATGAGACGACATTGGAGGATTTGTGCGCCGTCCTTAGCGCGTTTAAGGACGATATGCCTTATAATGAGATTGAGGAAAATAGCGAAACCATCAAATACGCCGCAGACGCGCTAAATAAAATGCTGGAGCTATCATAAATGAATATTAGCGATTTTGTAAAAGGCGCGATAGATGAGGATTTGGGGCGTGGGGATTTGTTTGCGCGGTGTGTGTCGCCAAATCTAGCCGATAAAATTGTCCGTGCGAAAATCATCGCCAAAGAGGGCGGAATCTTTAGCGGAGAAGTGTATCTAAATGCGCTATATAAACGATTTGGCATAAATGCGGAGTTCTTAAAACACGATAGCGAGGCGTTTAAAAACGGCGAGGTGCTAATAAATTTGCGTGGCAAATACATTGATATCTTGCAAAGTGAGCGCGTGGGGCTAAATATTTTGGCGCATAGTAGTGGAATCGCCACAAATACGAGGCGATTCGTAGATATGGTGCGTGAGAGTGGCACGAATCTAAAAGTGCTTGATACGCGCAAAACGCGCCCTTTTTTGCGCGAGTTTGAAAAATACTCTGTGCGCAATGGCGGTGGGATAAATCATCGATTCGGGCTTGATGATTGCCTAATGCTAAAGGATACGAATCTCGCGCATATCGCGGATTTGGGCGCGTTTATCAAAAATGCAAGGGCGCAAATCCCGTGGAGTGCGAAAATCGAAGTCGAATGCGAAAGCGTGAGTAGCGCGGAAAATGCGATGAGCGCGGGAGCAGACATAATAATGTGTGATAATATGAATGCCGAATCGATTGCGTGTGTGGCAAAGTCCCGTGCGGACAAATTCCCGCACATTTTGCTAGAAGCAAGTGGCAATATAAGCCTAGACAATATCGCGCAATACGCCACACTCGGCATTGATGCGATAAGCATAGGCGCACTAATCCACCAAGCAAAATGGATTGACTTAAGCCTAAAAATGCAATAAATTTTTTGCTTTGTTTTGCTTTCGCAAAAAAGTAAAATCTCTACTCTCTCGTCATTGCGAGGGCGACTTGTCGCACGAAGCAATCCACGAATCCAAAAAAATAGATTGCCACGAATCGCTATGCGATTCTCGCAATGACGGCGTAGGTGGATTCGCCATTGCGAGGCGAATCCCAGATTCGCACGAAACAATCCAAATTTATCACCACTACTTAAGCGAATTTAAGCACAAAATACTACAATGCGATTTTTAGGTTTTGATTTTTTTAAAGGAATTCTAATGATAAAATTTCATAACATACAGCGCACAGATTCGGCAAATCGCACGAATCCCACGAATCCAAGCTACAAAAACTATATCGCCCTAGCTTTTGTGCTGACGGTGATTTATGGCGCGATTTACGCTATTATGCGCGTTTTTATGGTGAGGGATAATATGAGTGGCGCGAATCTTTTTAGCGCGGATTTTGCGCCAATGTTTATTATGGGGGCGCGACTTGATTTACGCGCGATTTGCGTTTTTGCCGCTCTGGTGGTGATTTTAGGATATATCGCAAGTGCGAATCGCTTTTTGGCGAATCGCGCGATTCACCACGAAATAGGGGGGGGGGAATCGCTAAAAAATCACTCTAACCCAATTCACAAAATCCCCCAAAATCTATCCAAATTTATCCACAAATCCACTCTTATCCTAACCGCGCTTTCTGCCTTGCTCGTGGCGTTTAGCGCGTTTGTGAATTTTTATTATTTCGCCACTTATCACACCAAAATTGACACATTTATTTTTGGGCTAAAGGACGATGAGACGAGTGCAATTTTAGGCATTATCTACAATGATTATCCGCTGGTGCGCGTGATTTTGGCGTCTCTTATTTTTAGTGTGATTTGCTATAAAATCGCGGATTTGATTTTGCGCGTGGATTTGAAGCGATTCGCGCTGTTTCGATTCGCGCATAGATTCGCCACTTTTGGATTTATGCCTTTTAGATTCGCGCCAAAATTTGCAAGATTCGTGCGATTCGCACTTATTTTAGTGGTAAATCTCACGCTTTTGGCGATTATTTTTGTGGGGATTCGCGGTAGTGTGGGGACATTTCCTTTGCACGAGAGCGATGCGCATTTTAGCCCAAATCCGCTTTTGAATCATATCGCTACAAATCCCATAATGGCGACTATTTGGGCGTTTCAAAGCTATCAAAGGCAAGATAGATTCACCCCTATCAATCCGCAGGATTTGCGCGATTTGGAGGCGCAACTCTTTCCTATTTTCGCGCATAATTCGCAAAAGGCAATCAAAAATCCCCCAAATGTCGTTGTCGTGCTAATGGAGAGCTTTGGAAATAACGCGCTTATGCTTGATTCCAAAGAGTGCGATTTGTTAGGTAGCTTTAGGGAGCATTTTAGGGCAGGGGAGCAAAATGCGCCAAATCAAAGCGACTTTACTTTTAGGGCGTTTTTGTCCGCGACAAATGGCACGGCGGGTTCGTTTGCTGGGCTGTTTTTCAACTCGCCAAGTTCGACTATTAGCGTAAGTAGCGTGAAAAATCGCTATCTGCCCTTAAGCCCATTTGAGATTTACAAACGCGCGGGGTATGAAGTGATTTTCATTACCTCTGGCAACCGCTCGTGGCATAATTTGGGCGATTATATCCTCTCTCTTGGGGCGGATAAGGTGCTTGATAAAAATGTGCTAATGCAGAAATATCCGCAGAGTGCGAAGTTTGAGAATGCCTATGGTGTGCTTGATGAGTTCGCTTTCAAAATTGCGCTTGAAGTGTTGCAAAATGCCACAAAGCCCACATTTATCGCAATGATAACCACCTCCAATCACCCGCCATATAGCAGTCTGCCTACGCATTGGACGCCACCAAATTGCGATATAGATTCGCTAAGTGCGCATTTTAGCGATGATAATAAGGCAAAAATACGCTCCGTGCTAAATCTCTTTGCGTATTCAAGTGGCGCGTTTGGGGATTTTGTGAGTGCGGTAAAAAACTCCGCGCTAAAGGATAACACGATTATCGCAGGTAGTGGCGACCATAAACTGCGTGATTTACGGGCTTTTGACAATATCGCGCTAAATTTTTCCGTGCCACTTTATCTTTTTATTCCACCACAATATACGCGCGATTTTAAGGCGCGTGGATTTGCTTTTAAGCGCGAGACTTTAGGCTCTCATAAAGACATTTTTCCCACGCTTTACGCCCTTAGCCTAAATGACTATGATTTTCTAACGCTTGGTGGGCGCAATCTCTTTGATACAAATGCGCCAAGTGCGTATAATTTTGCATTTAATGACGGACTTTGGATTGATAGTGAGGGAATCTACCCGCAGGGCGCAAAAATCGGCTATAAATACAGCATTCAAAATGGCAATAT
>JBNMJF010000097.1:0-6623 GCA_050873665.1 Helicobacteraceae bacterium | reverse complement strand
GATTCGCATTTGATTCGGCATAGATTCGCCCACGATTCACAAAAGATTCGGGCGCAGATTCGCCACTTCGCCACGAATCACAAAACAATCCACCAAATCTTTATAATTTTTAATCCTAAAAATCATATAATTGCGCTTTTTTTAATAAAAGATACGCAAAGGAAATCATTATGAAACCCACGAAATTGGCTGTTTTTGACTTTGACTCTACGCTTATGAATGGCGAGACCATTGATGAATTGGCAAAAAATCACGGCGTGAGCGAAAAAGTCGCCGAAATCACGCACCTAGCGATGGAGGGGAAATTAGACTTTTATGAGAGCCTAATAAGGCGCGTGGCGTTTTTGCGCGGTATGAAAGAAAAAACGGCGATTGAGATTTGCCGTAATCTGCCCCTAAATGACGGCGCGATTGAGATTGTCCCTGCCTTGCAGAAAAAGGGATATAGAGTTGTGTGCTTTAGCGGTGGATTCAAATACGCGACTACGCATTTTAGGGAAGTGCTGGGATTTGATGCGGAGTTTAGCAATATTTTACACGCCAAAGACGGCGTCCTAAGCGGTGGCGTGGGCGGAGAGATGATGTTTAGCGATTCAAAGGGCAAAATGCTAAAGACTTTGCAGAGATTGCTAAATATCTCGCCAGAGGACACAATCGCCATAGGGGACGGCGCGAATGATATTTCGATGTTTAAACACGCTAATAAAAAAGTCGCATTTTGCGCCAAAGACGCGCTAAAAAAAGAGGCAAATGTGATTGTTTTGCATAAAGATTTGCGCGAAGTGCTAAAATATGTGTAAGATTCACGCATAAAAATTTAGGAGCGATTTGATGAAAAATATAGCGGATTTTAGCCTGTGGTGCGACTTTGTAGAGAGGGAATTTTTAGCCACAGAGTTTAGGGCGATGATTGAGCGAGGCGAAATCAAGGGCGCGACAAGCAATCCCGCGATTTTTGCAAATGCGATTTTAAGCAGTGGCGCGTATAAAAGCGACATTGCAAAGCTAAAGAGTGAGGGCAAAAACGCAAAGGCGATTTATGAAAATCTTGCATTTAGCGACATAAAAAGCGCGGCGGAAAGTTTATTGCCGCTATGGAAGCGCAATCCAAATGATGGCTTTATTAGCATTGAGATTGACCCGAATTTGTGCGATGATTCGGCAAAGAGCATTGATGAAGGGGTGCGGATTTTTAGGGCGATAAATATGCCAAATGTGATGATAAAAGTCCCCGCCACAAGCGCAGGATATGAAGTGATGAATGCGCTTTATAGCAAAAAAATCAGCGTAAATGCGACTTTGATATTTTCGCAAAATCAAGTGAAAAAATGCTTGGAAGCATTTGGGGGCGAATCGCGCGATTCAATCGCGAATCGCGCGGGTGATTCGAGCTTTGATTTGGCGAATCGCGCGAATCTTGGGGGCGATTCGGTGGCGAATCATAGCGATTCAAGCAATTCAAGCGCGAATCAATCGCCCAAAGCTGTGATTAGCATTTTTGTATCGCGCTTTGATAGATATTTGGAGGCAAATCCCACGCTAAATGTCGGCGAATCAAACGCATCTGCCCCCAAACTAGGGATTTATAACGCAATGAAATGCTATGAGATTATTGAAGCATTTGGCAATCCGCATATTCGCGCACTTTTTGCCTCCACAGGCGTGAAAGGCGGCAAAATCCCAAGTGCGTATTATGTGGAAAAATTATTGCTAAAAAATAGCGTAAATACCGCGCCACTAGCGACTATAAGGGATTTTATCAAGTTAGATTCGCCACTTATTGAAATCGCGCCCAATATCGATGAATATTTAGCGAAATTTAGCGTGGAAAAAATCGCAGATGAATTGCTAAACGCGGGGTTAGAAGCATTCAAAAACGAATTTGAAAAAATGCTAAAAAGCATTTAAAGCCAAATCGATTCGCGCTAACGATTCGCCATAAATAGATTCGCCCCAAAAAGCGCAAATATTAAAGCGCAAATATTTTTGCTATAATTCGCGCATTTTATTTATTTCACAATTTTAATTTTTAAGGACAAAATTTTGACTTTAGGCTATGAAGTGCCACAGGGTAGCAAGATTCACTTTGGCAAAAGTGCGCGTTTGAAGCGCGAGATTGAGGATAAGGCGGTGGCGATTTTTTATGAAAATGGCTTTAGCGAGATTTCCACGCCTAGCTTTACATTTACCGATGATGAGCGGATTTTAAGCAAACGAAAGATTATCCGCACGAGTATTGATAATAACAAGCAGATGATTCTCCGCAACGACAACACTATCGATGTGATAAAAATCATCAATCGCCACCTAAAGATTAGCAATAAAAAGTGGTTTTATATCCAACCTGCGTTTTTGTATCCTAGCACGCAGATTAACCAAATCGGCGCGGAGTGCATAGGCAAGGGCGCGGAAAATGTCGCAAATATTTTGAGCGTGGCGGTGAGTATATTTTTGGGGCTTGGATTACAGCCCATTTTGCAAATCGCAAATATGAAGATTCCAAAGCTATGTGCGCTTGAAAGTGGGCTTGGGCTAGAAGTTTTTTCACAAATGCAGGTGCAAAAGATTTTGGATTCGCATTCGTATTTGCGTGAAATGCTCTACATTCAAAGCAAAGATAGCCTTGAATCTTACATACCAAAAGCGCCGAATTTTATCAAAAGCGAATTGCAGGAATTGCTGAACAGCGTGAGCTTTTGTGAATATGAGAATATGATTTTTTCTCCGCTTTATTGCCCTAAAATGGGATATTATGAGAGCTTATTTTTTCGTGCATTTAGCGATAATAAAGTGTTTTTGCGCGGTGGCAAATATACTATTGATGGCGTGTATTCCTGTGGCTTTGCGATTTACACAAACGAAGTGGTGGATTTTATGCTGTGAAGCGCAGACGAATTTTATAGTGAGTGCGGATTGTGGCAAAACATATTGATTTGCTTTTGATTAGCGTGGATTCGCCTATAAGACTTGGAATCTATGAGGATAAAAAGCTAATAAAATCTTTTTGCAAAGAGGGAAGATTTAGCGATTCGCTCCCACAGCTTTTTGGCAAGATTTTGACGGAATATTTTGCAAATAAATTGCAAACCGCAAATTCTAGTATTGTGAGCGAGAAATCGGTGTTGTGCAGTTGTGAGCAAGGAAATAAGACTAATCGTCTATTGACGAAGCGAACAACAAATCTACCCGATTTATCGCCACAAGACGAATTTGCACTTAATATTTATTATGTGAATGGACCGGGCAATTTCAGTGCCATCAAACTAACGCATATCTTTTTGCAAACGCTCCAAATCTCGCTAAATGCGTTATTTAGGCGCGAATCGAATGCGACAAAATCAAATGCCACAAACAAAATCCGCCTTTTTTGCGCGGACGCATTTCATTTTAGCGATAGTGAGTTTATCAACGCTTATGGTAAGATTCATTTTGTGAAAGAAAATGGCGAGATTCGCACCACCACGCTTGAATCAAAGCGAATAAATTCATTTACCTTGCCAAAAACGCTAGATACAAGCATTTTTAGCGATAAATGCGCCCCGCTTTATATTCTTCCCGCCGTGTAGCGCAAAATTGCAGATTTAAAGCTAATTGATTTTAAACAGATTTTCCACTACATTTTTTGTATCCACAATGTAGGGGATTAGAGCCATTTGTCGCGCCCTTTTGATTGCCACCTCAACGCGCTCTTGCCACTTTTTGGTATTGCCTGTCAAACGGCGTGGCATAATCTTATATCGCTCACTAAGGGAGTATTTCAGCATATCAATGTCCTTGTAATCGATAAATTCGATTTTCGCCTCGCTGTATTTACAATGTCGCTTTGAATATTTTTTTCGTTCGTTCATTTTGTCCGTCCTTTCGTTTGTAAATTTTTAAAATGGTATTTCGTCATCTATGTCAATCTCTGGCACATTTTTACTGCCACTAGATTCGCCATATCCGCCACTATTTCCGCTATTTTGCGCATAAGATTCGCCCTGTGAGCCACCGCCATATCCGCTTGAATCGCCACTTTGATTCGCTCTGCCTAGCATTTGCATTGATTCGGCTGTGATAGTGTGCTTGGAGCGTTTTTGTCCGTTTGCGTCCGTCCAGCTTTCAAAATTTAGCCTCCCATCGATTAAAATCTGTGAGCCTTTTTTCAAATATTGATTCGCCACTTCCGCCGTCCGCCCAAATAGCTTCACATCGACAAAGCAAGTTTCCTCCGCATTGCTACCATCTTGCTTTTTATATCTGCGATTACTCGCCAGTCCGATTGTAGCCACCGCGCTTCCACTTGGCAAATATTTTAGCTCCACATCGCGCGTAAGATTGCCTACGATAATGACTTTGTTAAACATTTTTGCGCCTTTTTAGGATTGGCTAGATTCGGCGGATTCGCCACTTGAATCGCTAACTTCGCTTGAATCTGCGCTAGATTCAGCGCGTTGCTCTTTGCTTTTTGCCTTTGGCTCGACATATTTGCCATTTGCCTTATCCACCAAAACGCCCCAATTTTTCTGCTCGGTTTTCGTCCTGTAATTTATTACAATAAAGCGAATCACCTCTTCGTTAATGCGATAATTGCGCTCTAGCTCCGCCACAAGCGTTGCTGGTGCTTTGAAATAAATCACAAAATAATATCCGCGTTTGCATTTTTTAATCTCATAAGCAAGGTTGCGAATCCCCATATCAATGGTGGCTTCGATACTTGCGCCGTTATTTAACAACACATTTTTGAAAAACTCGATTTTGGCACTTGTCTCTTCTTGCGTAAGTGTGGGCTTTAAGATAAACATAGTTTCGTAGTATCGCATTTTTGAACTCCTTTTAGTTTCCGCCTTAAATCTCGCGATTTTGCCCTTTTGTGCGATAAATCAAGCGATTCATCGCAAAGGCATTTTAGATTTAAAGCAAGGATTTTGAATTAAAAAAGCGAAATTTTATCTTATAATTGCTTGAAGTTTTATTAAATTTGCAAAAGAATTTTTATCTTTGCCACTTATGGCATTCACGCGCCATTCATTAAGCAACGCGAAAATCCCCAAATACTGCGCCTCGCGTAGTTTGATAGCAAAGTTTGCGTATTTTTGCTCGATTTGCTTTGGCAGGGCGTATTTTAAAATTTTTGTCGAATCTACGCGCCCATTTGCCTTGATATAGGCAAAAAACTGAAATAATCGATAAAAATATCCCTGCAGTGCGCGAATCAAATCCATATCATTCAATCCCTCCTCCTCGATTTTGCTTAAAACCTTTAGATAATCGCCACGATTTAGCATAGTCTCGCATAGCTCCTCGATGCTTTTGGCACTTAAGCCATAAGATAATCTATCCACGATTTCATTATCGATAATGCCTTCACACAGGGCAAATTTCTGCAGTTCATTGACGCAAATGCCAAGATTTTGATTTTGTCTATCATAGAGATGATGAAGCGTGGGGTCGGCTATTTTTAGCCCATATTGCGTAGCAAAATCGCGCAAAATGGCGGTGGCTTCGTTTATCGTGGGATTAAAAAAGCGGACATTCACAAAATCCTTGCTATTAAAAAGCGCACTCAAAGCCTTTGCATTGCGCCCATATTCTGGCGAATCATCGTTGTAAAATTCGATAATAAGATAATTATTGGGATTGCGCTTTAAAATATCAGTGAATTTTGAAATATCTTTTTTGGTGGATTCTTTAATCTTATTTAGCTTTACAAGCACCAAACTAGAATTAGAAAATAGCGATTGTTGCGAGAGAATCTCAATTATTGTAGTGGCATTATACTCCTCAAAATAAAGCGGAAAAATATCCACCGCGCCGTTATTTTTTATAAGATTTTTGATTTTTGTGGCGTAAAAATCGATAAAAAAATCACACTCGCCCCACAGCAAAATCGCCTTTGGCGTGGCTAACTTCAGCAGTGAATCAAAGTCTTTTTTATACATTTTTGGTTGCCTTAAAGCGTGAAATTTTTGGCATTATAGCAAAACAAATCATAGATTCGCGCCAAAAATAAACGCGCCGTAAGACATATTTTTTCATTTAAGCTAAATTTCAAACAGGGGGGGGGTAGAATACATTTTTAAAAAATTTTACCTTAAAAGGAGGCAACAAATGACGGCGGAATACACAAACGAGCGCAATCACACGGCAGAGATGACGGATTTTAGCGAATATTTGCATAAGGATTTGCGCAAGGATTATGATGCGATGAGCGATGAGATTGACGCGGAGTTTCGCGCTCTTAGCAAGGAACAAGCATTGCGAATCGAGGTGGATAATAGCCTTGAATCTGCGCTAAAAGAGCTCGAATCCTTGCAATCACAGCTCCCAAAAGAGCAAATGAACGCGCTTTTTGAGCAATGCTCACAAAATGCGATTGACGCGGTGGTGGGGCATTTTGGACTTGCAGCGGTGGTGCTAAATAGCAAGGACGGCGGAAATGTCAATACTACGCATAATGTGCGCAGAGTAGATGAGAACGGCGAACCTGCACCTATTTATGCCAATGACATAGAGCGACAGCGATACGAAAATCGTGGCGAGTATGATTCAAAGCATTATCACGCGGATAAAAACTACATAGCCATAAACAAAGAGCAAAGCGAGCTAAAAAAGCAAGGGCAAAGCATAGATTATATGACAGG
>JBNMJF010000096.1:0-6659 GCA_050873665.1 Helicobacteraceae bacterium | reverse complement strand
TCTTTGTCTTTGTGTTTTATAGATTTTGTGAGCGATTTTTAGAGTGGCGATTTTGCGTCATTGCCACAATGCTATTTGCGCTAAATCCTATGTTTTTAAGTTTTTGCAATAATATTATTAGCGATATACCTTTTTTGCTGTTTAGCTTTCTTAGCGTAGTATTTTTTGGTAAGATTATTTGATAGTGCGAATCATAGAGTTGCTATGAGATACGCGCTACTTGGTGGAATCTGTGCGCTTTTTGCCTATCTCACGCGCACAAATGGAGCAGTAATCCTTGTGGCACTTTTCATAATGCAAATAATGCTAATCTTAAATAGGCGATTTGTGCGAATCTCTTCACACGCAATTTCTGCCCCACCCCAAAGCACAAATTTAGCCTACATTGTGGCTCACATTGTGCCTTATGTGATTTTTGCTATCGGCGTATTTTGCACAAATTACGCTTTAGGCTCTGGCGGGAGCGGACATATCGCAATATTATCGCAAATCAGCCCCAAGAGCATTGCTATAAATTTGGCTTTTTACTCTTATGTGCTTAGCGATTTTTTCGCATTGCCAAATCCATTTTACGCGTTTTATAGCGACTTTCGCTATGCTTATATATTGCCAAATCCGCTAAATTTTGCGCTGTTTATTTTGAGCGTTCCGCTAATATGGCGTGGATTTAAAATCTGCCTTGCCAAAAAGCCCGAATCTACCGCATTTATCATACTTTTTATGATTGGATTTATGGCATTGCTTATTTTGTGGCCCGCAAGGCAGGGCATTAGATATGCCTTTGGCGTGATACCATTTTTGGTATTTTTTGGCGCGGTGGGATTAGCAAAGTGTGGCAATTTGGTGCGATTCGCCACTATCGCGCTACTAATATGCTTTGGCATAAAGGATATTTCAATCATCGCCAAAAATATCACAAATGATTTTAGCCCCGCAAATATCGCTGCTGAGGCGTATAGCGATGAAGCAAAGGATATGTATGAATTTATCAAGGCGCATACGCCAAAAGATGTGAAAATTATCTTTTTTAAACCGCGTGTGCTGTATTTGTTTGCGAATCGCTTGGGTTTTCACACCACAAAATTAGAGGATTTTAAAAAGGCGGATTTTGCGCTAGAATTACGCTGGGAATGGCTAGAGACGGAGATGATTCAAGGATTAATAAATGAGCTAAAGACGCAAAACGCATTGCAAAAAGTCTATGAAAATAAGTATTTTACGCTGTATAAGATAGATTTTTGATTTAAATAAGCGTGAGATTTGCCTAAATCATTTCGCTTAATTTCTGCGAATCTAAAATGATGATTTTGCCCTTGTTTGTGGCAATTATGCCTAAATCTTTGAAACTTTTTATGATTCGCGATAATGATTGCGGATTGGTGTTTAAGATTTCGGCGATTTTGCGCTGTGATGGGAGATTCGCGCTATTTTCTAAAAGAAAATTTGCCAAATTTTGGCTTAGCGAATTTTCGCCCTGCGTGATATATCGCTCCAAAATGCCTATTTTCTGGCATAGTGAGCTAATTAGCGAAAAGCAAAATTCGCTATTTTGCTTAATTTGTGCGCGAAAATCTTTTAGTGTGATTTCTAAAATCTCGCATTCGCCTACGCAAATGCCACTCGCTGGATAGCTTTGCCCCGTAAGTGCTGGATATTCCGCGATAAAGCACACGGCATTTAGCGTATGTAGCGTCTTTTGCAGATTTTTATTTCCGCCAAATGCCTTGCTTAAGCGCACTTTGCCCTTTAGTAGCAATAATAATTTCATCGCCATTTCGCCCTCAAAAAACAAAATATTATCGCTCTTATAGTGCCGAATCTTGCCTATTTTGCGTAGTTGCGCGATATATTCCATTTCATACTCCAAGATTAACGCAAGTTAATTTTTAAAATTGTTAATTGTGCTAATATCGCCAAAAAATTTTAAGGAGCAAATATGTTGTATGGGCTATTTTTGGTGATTCACACGCTTTGTGCGATTATATTTTTGGGATTTATTTTTTGCGATGTGGTGCTTTTAAGCCCCGTGCGCAAGGTGCTTGGCGATGAGTTTGCAGACAAACTTTGGAGCGTGGTAGGAAGGCGCGGACGCAAGATTATGCCACTTTGTGTGCTTTTGCTTGTGATTAGCGGTGGAGCGATGATGACGCGCTGGGTAAGCCCAAGTTTGGGGTGGTTTGGCACTAGCTTACAAACCTTGCTAACCATAAAAATCATTTTGGCACTTTGCATTGTCGCAATGGTGGTGCTTTCACTAAGTTTTCACTACTTTTTGCCACATAAGAAAAATCCTTTGGCAAATGCGATTCACCCACTCGCGCTTATTTTGGGCTTTTTCATCGTGGTTTTGGCAAAATTAGCATTTCACATTTAAATTTAAGGAGCAAAAAATGAAAAAATATAGCGAAATAAATATGGACGGAATTAACGCGTTAATGGAGATTTTCTACGAAAAGATTCGCGCCGATAAAAATGGCTTGGGCGACATTTTTAATGCGCGAATCGGCACTGATGAGCCAAGCTGGGATAAGCACAAGGCAAAAATCGCGTCATTTTGGCAAGGAATGTTGCTTGGCAGTGGCGATTACAACGGGCAGCCGATGAAAGCGCATTTAGAGTTGCCACCATTTAAGCGCGAACTTTTTGGCGCGTGGCTAGGGCTTTTTGAGGAAAGCCTAAATATCGTATTTGAGCCACAAATCGCCGAAGAGATTTTAAACAAAGCGCGTGGAATCGCGCAGAGATTTGAATATATGATTTTTGATGCGCATTAAAGCGTGTAAAATTGTCCTTTTTAATGCGTTTTGATGGGGATTTGCGAATGCGCGAATCTAAGCGCAAAAATTTAAAATTTTTATAGTAAAATCCGCCTTTTTAAAAATCGCAAGTTGCTTTTGGCGTGAAAAAAGTTTCGCAAAATCAAAACCACGCCAAAACCGCTCATACAAGGACAAAAATGGATATTACGCTAGATACTTATCTTATCTCTGATACGCATTTTGGGCAAGATTCGGTGGTGATGCGTGAGGAGATTAGAGGGCGAATCGCTACGCATTTGGGCTATAAAAATCACTTTGATTTGCTTGTGGATAATTGGAATATGCGCGTGGGGCAGGGCGATTCGGTGCTACATTTGGGCGATGTGTATTTTAAAGACGGGCTAAAATATGCCAAAAAGCTAAATGGCAAAAAACGCCTAATCATCGGCAATAACGACATTGGCAAAATCGGCGATATGCGGAAGTTTGAGGCACTGCGCGAGTTAGGCTGGGTGGCGAAAAACAAAGTCGCCCTAAAGATTCCCCAAAAACAGCGCGTCCGTGAGCGAATCGCCCAAAAATACAAGCATATTGATGAGCCGATTTTCCTAAATGGGCTGATTATCGACATTGCGGGGCATCGAATCTTATTTTCGCATTTTCCTGTGTTTGATAGAAAGCGCAATGACAGATTTTGCGCGGTGCGCGATGTTTTGGACGATTATTATCGATTCGCCGATTGCTCACTAAATATCCACGGACATACGCACTCTAGGGAAGTAGCGTGGGATTGCTGTGTGAATGTGTCGTGTGAGAGGACAATGTTAGCACCGATAACATTGCGCGAGGCGATAAAACGCGCTTAAAAATGCGCGATTGTCTTTTTGCGATAAATCGGGGAGACTTGCCACTCGCTTCGTCAATTCGTAGAATTTGCGAGTGTAACGAAGCAACCATAGACTCTCAGTCTTATTTCCTTGCTCGTGGCTACGCAACCCCGATTTCTCATCAAAAATACTTCCGCGCGAATCGCTTGAATCGCACCAATTTCGCCATTACTTCGATTGTTGCTTCGAGCTGTCGCTCTCGCAAATCCTTACAGATTGCGATTGCATTAAAGCTAATCAATTACGAATTTAGGGCGAATCGTAGCATTTTCACACAAAAATCTTATTAAAATATTTCCTAAAGATATAAAAAAATGCAAATCCGCGCAGGAATGTCTCTATCAAAATGATTAAATATATCGCAAGTAGGGGCATTTGTAGCTTTAGGCAAATAGACATTGGGATTATTCGCAAGAGCCAAATAAAGCTCGTGTTTAGAAATAGTGAGATTTTTGTCGCACCTGCGCCACGAAACGCGCCATCAATCACAAAGATAAACACAAGCGAAATCTGGCTTAGTCCCACGCACACGAGATATAACCAGCTGCCATAGATGATTTCCGCGCGTGAGCTAAAAAAATGGCTTAGCCACTCGCCAAAGATTATCATAAAAGCCCCCATAAAGCCCATAAATACGGAGGCTATGATGATTGTGGTGTAGATGATTTTTTGCACTAAATCTTTGCGTCCTGCGCCTAAAAACTGCCCTGTGAGTGCCATAGCCGCCACCATAAAGCCAAAGGAGGGCATTACGGCAAAGGATTCGATTCGTCCGCCGATTTGTAGCCCCGCCAAATAGTCGCTTCCGTAACTTGCGACAAATTTGGAGATTAAGATTAGCGATATTATGGTAAATGCGCGTTCCAAGCCGATGGGGATTCCTAACAATAAGCCCTTTTTTAAAATCTGCGCGTTGAAATAATATTCTAATCGCAAAATACCCTTTTTTCGCACCAAACAAAAAAGCAAAATCACAACTTCAATATGCGTGGTGATGAGGTTTGATAGCGCGATTCCCACAATGTCAAGTGGCGCGAAAAAAATGCCAAAAATCAGCACATAGTTTAAAATAAGATTTAGCAAAGTGGTGAAAATCTTTATATAAAAAGGCGTTTTTGTGTTGCCAATCGCGCTAAATGCCGAGACTATAATCGTTTTTAGCAAAATGGCTGGAATCATAAAAATAATAATATTTGTAAAAATCTCCCCTAAAGCCTGTGAAGTCTCATCTACGCCAATCCACCTAAAATAGCCTGAATACAGCATTTGCGCTAGGAAAAAAAGTGGGATTGAAATAGTGAGCGCACCAAAAAACATACTTGATAACACGCGATTCATTCCCACAAAGTCGCGTTTGCCAAAAAGGCGCGAGATTTGCGCATTTGTGCCGATAAAAAAGATATTTGTGATAGCAAAAACTAGCATAAAAAAATTTAAGCCCAATCCCACAGCGATAATGTGAAAATTTGATAGCAAACCCATAAAAAACGCGCCAAGCACGACATTTATAATATCAAGCAATGAGTTTAGCCCCGCTGGAAGCGCGATTTGCAGGACTTTTCGTGCGCGAATCTTAAAGGCTAAAGACGCAGTAGCGTGGCTCAAAGACTACTCCAAAGGCTTTGAAACTAGGCGTGGCGAATCTAAAAGGGCGAATCTAAGCGTGGTAAATCCAAATCCACCAAATCTTAAAGCGCGAACTTTCATTTAATCAATAAATCGTTTGGTGAGATTGCCATAGCACTCAATGCGCCTATCGCGCAAAAAGGGCCAGATATTTCTAACTTGCGAAATGCGCTCCAAATCGATACTTGCACGGAGGATTGCGTCCGTGCTTTCAGCTGCCATAGCGATTTCCTCGCCCTGCGGTCCATAAATAAAACTATGTCCCCAAAATTTGATTTGGCTTTTGCGAAATTTGCTTTTAATGGCGCGTGAATCGCGCTTAGGTGCTTTTGGTTTTGCGGTGGATTTGGGCGAATTAGATTCGCTAGATTCGCGCGATTCAGATTCACGCGATTGGGCGGTAGATTCGCGCGTCAAATCAAGCGCATTAGATTCGGGCGATTCGGCGGTAGATTCGATATTTTCAGGCTCCGATTCGACTTCCAAACCACAGCGATTTATGGCGCATACAAAGATTCCATTAGCGATGGCGTGTCCTCTTTGCACCCCAAGCCACGCGTTTAGTTGATTAAGTCGCTCTTTTTTGCTGTCATCTAAATCCCAGCCAATCGCGGTGGGATAGATTAAAATATCCGCGCCACCAAGTGCCATAAGCCTTGCCGCCTCAGGAAACCACTGGTCCCAGCAGATTAACACGCCTAGTTTGCCTAGCGAAGTGCTTATTGGCTTAAAGTTGCCCTCGCCTTGCGTAAAGTAAAATTTCTCATAAAAGCTCGGGTCATCGGGGATATGCGACTTGCGATAAGTCCCTGCAATGCTCCCGTCCTTTTCAAACACAACGGCGGTATTGTGATAAAGCCCTTTGGCGCGTTTCTCAAAGAGCGAAGTAACAAGCACGACTTTATTTTGCTTAGCGCATTTGGAGAAAATCTCCACCTCGCGCCCAAAACAATCCGCATATCGCAAAAACCGCGTATCCTCGCGCTGACAGAAATACTCGCTTGTGTGCAATTCCTGCAAAGCTACGAGATTCGCGCCTTTTTGGGTGGCTTTGGCAATAGATTCAAGTGTGAAATCTATCGTGGATTGCTTATCGCCCTTAAAAGAGTGCTGAATCAACGCTAATTCAATCATCGCCAAAGCCCCAAAATCTACTCTTCATCTTCGTAATCTTCGTCATCATAAGAGTAGTCGTCCTCGTCATAGTCAAACTCATCGTCATCATCGACAAAGTCATCTAATTCATCGAAATCAAAATCATCATCTTCATCAAAGTCATTTTGGTTTTCATCAAAGTCGCTCATTTTATTCTCCTTTATTTAGATTTTCCCACGCAATGTGAATTTTGCCGTCTTTTTCCTCTGTGGCTGCCATTCCCATTATGTTG
>JBNMJF010000095.1:0-6737 GCA_050873665.1 Helicobacteraceae bacterium | reverse complement strand
CGTAATGTCTAATAAATCATCGATAATTTGAAAGGCGATACCGAGATTGCGTCCGTAAATACGATACTTATCGGTGTTCAATTTGCTCTTGGGTGCATCTTGCATAGATTTGCCAAATTTCGAGTGTTCGCGGACTCCCAGTCCAGTCTCACACTCAAAATTTGGCAAAAACTCCGCAACCTCCACCGCAATCCCTTCGATTGTTTGTTGCGTTTGCTTTGCAGATTCGCCGTTTTTAGATTCAATGGAATCGCTTTTATTTGAATCCACAATTCTAGTATTTGCGGTGTGGCTTTTGTATTTGTGGGAATTTTGGGGATTGAGACTAGACTTGGAGTCTGCGAAATCCCCAAAATTCCCACAAGTGCGAAATTGCATACCCAAAGACGAATTGCCACATATAGAATCTAACAATTCCTTTAACGCAAAATGTTCGCTATCCACGGGGACTATTCGCGCCAACTCCGCCGAATCTATCAAAAATCCCGCCACAACCAAACTCTCTTTATTTGCCAAAGCCAATTTTTTTCCGCATTTGATTGCTTCTAAACTTGGATTCACGCCACTAAAGCCCACAAGCGCATTTAGCACGAGATTTGATTTGGATTCGTGGATTGCTTCTAAAATGCCCGATTCACCACACAAAACCTTACTTGCGCCACGCACTAAGTGCCGTTTGGTGCTATCTTTTATCACGGCGATTTTAGGGCGAAACTCCGCGATTTGCGCATTTAGTAAGTCGATATTATCCCCAGCGCATAGCACTTCGATTGCTAAATTTTCCGCCCTTGCGATTTGTAGGGCTTGTGTGCCAATGCTACCTGTGCTACCTAAAATTACCAAATTTTATTTCACCCACTCAAGCAAAAATATCATCATAATCGCGCCAAATAAAATGCCATCGACTCTATCTAACATTCCGCCGTGTCCGGGCAAAATATTGCCACTATCTTTGAGATTTGCGGCGCGTTTTAGCATACTTTCATACAAATCGCCAAAGATAGAGATAAACGCCACGCAAAAGCTAATAAAAAACGCGCTTAAAAAGCCCACTTTTACCGCGCTTGTGCCTTCATTTAGCGTGATTGTCATACCAATTAGTGTGCCTATTAAAGATGCTACGATTAGCCCGATTAACGCACCTTCGATAGTCTTTTTGGGCGAGACGGGGGAGAGTGGCGATTTGCCAAATGCTTTGCCACCAAAATACGCGCAAGTATCCGCCAAAGCCACGATAGCGATAAGCCACACAATCGCCATCGCCCCAAAATCCTTGTATATGCTAAAAAGGCATAGAAATGGAATCGTAGGATAAATCATCACCACATAATCTTTGCTTTTTGTGCGCTGATGAAAGGCATTATAAGAGGCTAAAATCGCTAGTGCCAAAATCGCAATATATAAAGGCTCTTTGTAGAAATACGCTACTAACCAAATGATAATCATAGCCACATAAAGGTGCAGTCGCTCTTCAATGCCATAGAGTTTGCAGGATTCGGCAAATGCGAGTGCGTAGCAAAGCCCAAGTGCAGCCCAAAGCAAAAATTTAATATTTAGCACGATGACTAGCACCACAAAAGCCACTAAGATTACGCCTGTGTAATACCTTGCCAAAGAGCCGTTGCCTAATTTAGCGAATTTGTCTTTGAGAAAATTTGACATTTTGTCCCCTTTCTTGTATTTAAGCTAAAAAACATAAAATTGCGATTTTTAAAAAGTGTAATGTAGCAAAATTATCATTTAATTTATATAAAAGGTTAGCTTTGGATTATGATATTATCGTTGTAGGTGGCGGACACGCGGGAGTTGAGGCGAGTTTGGCGTGTGCGAAAATGGGGCTTAAAACGCATCTAATAACGCTACTTGTGGATTCAATAGCTCTTGCTAGTTGCAATCCAGCCATTGGCGGACTTGCAAAGGGGCATTTAGTCAAAGAGATTGACGCACTAGGCGGAGCAATGGGCAAAATCACGGACATTAGCGGGATTCAATTCCGCATACTAAACGCCTCCAAAGGCGCAGCCGTGCAAGGCACAAGGGCGCAGATTGATATGGATATTTACCGAATCACCGCGCGAAATATGCTTTTAGCGCAAGAAAATCTTAGTATTTCGCAAGAAAGCGCAGATGAGATTTTACTTGAAAATGGCGTAGTAGTGGGGATTCGCACAAATCTAGGCAAAATCTATTACGCCAAAAAAGTCATTCTAACCACAGGGACATTTTTAAATGGCGTGGTGCATATCGGGCAAGTTATGACGCAAAATGGGCGATTTGGCGAGGGAAGTGCGGTGAATCTATCGCAGAGTTTGCGTAGTCTTGGGCTAGAAGTGGGGCGACTAAAAACAGGCACTTGTCCGCGCGTGAATGGCAAAAGCATTGATTTTAGGGGCTTAGAGCAACATAATGGCGATAGTAATCCACCGCATTTTAGCCACAAGACGCGCGATTTTAACCCTACGCAATATCCTTGTTATATCACTAACACAAATGAAAAAACGCACGAATTTATCCGCGCAAATTTCGCTCGTGCGCCACTTTTTAGCGGACAGATTAAAGGTGTGGGACCGCGGTATTGCCCAAGCATTGAGGATAAGGTGAATCGCTTTGCAGAAAAAAGCCGTCATCAGCTCTTTTTAGAGCCTCAAACTAAAGCGCAAAATGAATATTATGTCAATGGGCTTTCCACTTCACTGCCTTTTGATGTGCAAGAGAAAATGATTCGCACGATTGCTGGACTAGAAAATGTCGAAATCACGCGCTATGGCTACGCAATCGAGTATGATTTTGTGATGCCTACAGAATTGCACCACACGCTTGAGACTAAAAAGATTAAGAATCTATACCTTGCAGGGCAGATTAACGGCACGACAGGTTATGAGGAAGCCGCTGCGCAAGGACTTATGGCGGGAATCAACGCTGCGTTAAGCGTGAAAAATGCGCCAGAGTTTGTTTTAGGGCGCAGTGATGCCTATATTGGCGTGATGATTGATGATTTGGTTACCAAAGGGACAAATGAGCCTTACCGCGTTTTTACCTCCCGCGCGGAGTATCGTTTGCTTTTGCGCGAGGATAATGCGGTGTTTCGCCTAGCGCACTTTGGCAAAGAGCTTGGGTTGCTAAAAAATATCGATGAGATTATGAGCGATTCGCGTGATATAAAAGATGCGATGGATTTTTTGGAATCTAAGATTTACACGCCAAATGCGGAGTTTTTGGCGTTTTTAGAAAGTTTGGGCGAGGATAAAATAAATGACGCCACAAATGCCGTGCAAATCGTGGGGCGCAAAAGTTTTGATGAATCAAAGTTAAGAAAATTTGATGAGCGATTCGCGCAAATGTCGCAAAGAGCGCTCTTTGAAGTGCTAATTGAATGCAAATATTATCACTACATTAAAAAGCAAATGACAGAAATCGCAAACTTGGATTCAACGCTTGGTGTGGAAATCCCGCACGATTTTGTCTTTGATAAAATTCCCGGGCTAAGCCTAGAAGTGGTTGAAAAGCTAAATAAATTCCGCCCTGCGAATCTGCGCGAGGCACTAGCGATTAGTGGCGTAACGATGGCAAGTATTGATGTGTTGCAATTATACATTCACTTACGAGAAAAAGGGCGAATCTAACGGGCAATTTGTTCTGGAGTAATCATTTGCGTTATTTCGGCGACAAAATTTCGCTCAATGGACGCCCAAGTCCTATTTCGCTCATTTCGCGCCAAAATAACGCAAAGCACCACCGCCATTACTTCGATTGTGATTCGTGCTTTGCACGAATCAGTTTCAAATCAAGTGCAACTCTGCAATATTTTGTCATTGCGAGGCGAATCTTAGATTCGCCAAAGCAATCCAAAAATTCGTCATACTTCGCTACACCGCGTTTCGATTAAGTAATGACGAGGTGGATTTGATTCGCGTAAAAAAGCGCGAATCTTGCCCTAAAAATATTTGTTATTTAGAGTGATTTTTAGGATTCACCCATAGCATTACAAGCATATCTGGGGCATTTGGCATTCGTAAAATGCTATGAACCACCTTGCAATCAACATTAAAAGGCTTTTGTCGCAAGTCAAGCGCACGATAATCGCCCATCACAATATCCGTATTTGTGGTGCTATCTGCGTAATATCCGCTAATATCATTTGTGATTAGCGCGAATTGAAATTTATGTAGATTGGCGATAAATTCCTGTATTCTGGCGTTAGGCAAGTGTTGCAAAACATCTTTAATCAATATTTTTAGAGAATTGCCAATCCCCGCAACCGCAATCTACGATACTTTTTATGTTGTGGCGTTTAATTTTGTGGCGAATCTTTACAAAATTTCTATATTTTGTGCGAATCTAAAGATTTTTTACGAAAAATAATGCTAAAATGTGAAATTTTAAAACTTAAATTTCAAGGATTTGGGAATGGAATCAGGCGTTTCACTTGACTCACGGCTTTGGACGATTGCAAGTCTTATCAACTCTAATCACGACTTTATCATCGGTTTTTACACGGTGCTGGTATTTTTAGTGGCTTTGCTAATCGCTAAACTCGCCACACGCAGACTTGAGCTAGTGCCTAGCGGATTGCAAAATGTCGCAGAGGCGTTTTTAAGCGGTATCATATTTTTCGCTAAAGATGCTATCGGCGAGAAACTGGCGCGGAAATATATCCCGCTCACCGCGACTTTGGCGTTAATCGTATTTTTATCCAATATGATAGGCATAATCCCGGGCTTTGAAGCCCCTAGTTCAAGCTGGAGTTTCACGCTCACACTCGCGCTAATTGTGTTTTTCTACTATCATTTTGAGGGCATTAGGGCAAATGGATTCGCGCATTATTTCGGGCATTTTATGGGTCCCATAAAATGGCTTGCTCCGCTAATGTTTCCTGTGGAAATTATCTCGCATTTTTCGCGTATCATTTCGCTATCTTTTAGGCTTTTTGGCAACATTAAGGGCGATGACATTTTCTTACTTGTAATGCTAATGCTTGTGCCTTGGGTTGCGCCACTTCCTGCCTTTGCAATCCTCACATTTATGGGCATTTTACAAGCATTTATTTTTATGATTTTGACTTATGTTTATTTAGCTGGTGCGATTATTTTAGATGAAGAATCGCATTAAAAAACGGCGTGAAAATGTGGATTCGCCTATTTGTGCGAATCTGCCAAAAACTGATAAAAATAACTTTTGGTATAATCTCTCAAGTGTCGCTATCATCATCGAAGTGCTTGTAGGCGCGATTTTAGGCATTGCGCTGTGCTTTGGATTTTTCTTTGCGTTTTTCGTGGTGCGCGTGAGTTTCATCGTCTCATTTGGCATATTTTTGATAATCCTAATATTTGCAGCGTTTTTCGTGCTAGTGCTAAAATATATGTTTATCTTAGTAATGCTAAAGATTCGCGAGGTAGGGCTGTTAGAGCGAATCGCACGGCGATAAAGGCGCAATAAATCACTAAAGACTTTTGCGTATTTTTACGCGCCCACCGCAAGGAATTATCCTTGCGAAAAGCTAAAATTGATTTTTTCTAACTAATTTGCGCTTTCGTTAGATTCAGTGGATTTGGTAGCTTTTGTGCTATTTTTAGTGGTTTTTGCACTCTCTTTGCCTAAATCTTGCTTGCGCAATTCTTTGATTCGCGCTGCTTTGCCTTTCCTATCACGCAAATAGTAGAGTTTTGCTCGGCGCACACTACCTTTTCGCACGACTTCTATGGAATCTAGTCCCTCGCTATAAAGCGGAAATGTCTTTTCCACACCGACATTATTCGCACCGATTTTGCGCACACGAAAGCTTTTATTCACGCCACCGCCACGCACCGCAATACAAACGCCCTCAAAATACTGAATCCTACTCTTATCGCCTTCTTTAATCGTAATGCCGACTTTAAGCGTGTCTCCCGCCCTAAATTGCGGGACTTTTTTGTCCTTAATCTGCGCTTTTTCAAACGCCTCAATATATCGATTTTGCATTGTTATGTCCTTTTATACAAGTCTGGACGAAAATATTTCGTCTTTGCCATTGCTAATTTATGTTTAAAAGTGCGAATTTTACTATGATTTCCCTTTAGATAATCTAAAGGAATGCTTAAATTTGCAATATTTTTTTTATTATTCATATTTTTTGTGAAAATCGGGGACTCCAAAAGGTTATTTTCAAAGCTCTCCCCTTGCAAGGATTCGGCATTGCCTACCACACGCGGAATCTGCCGTGATATGCAATCACACAGCACCAAAGAGGCAATCTCTCCCCCTGTCAAAATATAATCGCCAATGCAAAACACTTCATCGACAAATGCCTCGACAATGCGCTCATCAACGCCCTCATACCGCCCACAAATGAAAATTATGTGGCTTTGATTTTGCGCCAAACGAATAGCATCAAATTGGCAAAATCGCTTTGCCACAGGCGTGAGATAGACTATGTGGCTTTGTGGCGTGGCAATTTGTCGCAGGGCACACTCCAAAATATCTGCGCATATCACAAGCCCCGCACCGCCACTAGCTTGGTAATTATCGACTTTTTTGTGCTTATCGGTGCTAAACTCGCGGAAATCTATGACTTCTACTTCTATTAACCCCGAATCTAGTGCGCGTTTCAAAATCGAATCGCTAAAATATCCCCAAATTAGACTAGGAAAAAGGCTTAAGAATGTGAATCGCATAGCCAAAATCCTTTAAGATTCCTCTAAAATGTCTAGCGAATCGCGCACAAAAATTGTGCCTTTTGGCGAATCTTTGTGCGTTTGCGG
>JBNMJF010000094.1:0-6737 GCA_050873665.1 Helicobacteraceae bacterium | reverse complement strand
TAGATTTTGGAAGAATTTGATTATTACGAAGTGCTTGAGATTGAGCGCACAAGCGATAAAGAAGTGATTAAAAGGGCGTATCGCAAGTTAGCCCTAAAATATCACCCAGATAGGAATCAAGGCGACAAGGACGCGGAGGAAAAGTTTAAGCAAATAAATGAAGCATATCAGGTGCTTAGCGATGATAGCAAACGCGAGATTTACGATAAATACGGCAAAAGCGGGTTAGAGAGTAGCGGTTTTAGTGGCTTTAGCGGAAAAGATTTTGGCGATATTTTTGGCGACATTGGCTCGATATTTGAGAGCGTATTTGGAAGCGGATTTGGCGGAGGATTCGGCAGACAAAATAGGCGCGATTCGTTTGAATCCGACTTTGCAATCGCGCTAAATCTTAGCTTTAAAGAGGCGGTTTTTGGTTGCAAAAAGGAAATCAAAAATTCCTATAAAAGCTACTGCGATGAATGCAAAGGCTCTGGGGCAAAGACAAAGGATAAATGCACCGCGTGTAAGGGCGAAGGCAAAGTCTATACGCGCAGTGGCTTTATGACATTTGCGCAAACTTGCCCCAAATGCAAGGGCAGTGGCGAGATTATCAAAGATAAATGCCCCAAATGTAATGGCAAAAAATTCACGCAAATTGATGAGACTTTTACTATTGAGATTCCAGAGGGAATCGACACAGATAACCGAATCCGCGCATCAAATCACGGCAATCAATTACCAAGCGGGGAACGCGGGGATTTATACATTATCATCGAAGTGGCGGACGATACGCACTTTATCCGTAATGGAAGCGATATTTACATAGAAATCCCTGTGTTTTTTACTAATATCATTTTGGGTGGTAGCATAAAAGTGCCGTCTTTAAGGGGCGAATTAGAGCTAAAGATTCCGCCTAATGCCAAAGATAAAGAGCAATTTGTCTTTAAAAATGAGGGCGTAAAAAGCCTAAATAGTAGCCAAAAAGGGCGATTCATCGTGCAAATCAGAATCACTTATCCAAGCGAGAAATTAACGCCAGAGCAACGCAAAATCGCAGAGGATTTACACAAATCCTTTGGGCTTAAAGGTGAACCGCACAAGGGGATTTTGGATAGTTGCTTAAGCAAAATCAAAGAGTGGTTAGAATAAGCACATAGATTTGGTATAATTGTATTTTTTTAATGGAGCAAAATAATGAGTAAAAATATCGATGAGTGGGACTTAAGCGCACTTTTTAAAAGTATAAAAGAGATGGATTCATTTGTGGCGAGTCTTAAAAAACGCGCCGAATCTTTTGAGAAAAAACACAACGGCAAGGTTAGCAAAATCGCTGATATAAATAGCGTTATGCGCAAGTATGAGGGGATTTGTGAGGGATTGGCAAGGATTGCGACTTATAGCTTTTTGCTCTTTGCAAAAGACACCAAAAAAGGCGCGATTTACGCCAAATACGAGCTTTTGATAAATGAAATACAAAATCATATCATCTTTTTTGAAGTGGAATTTGCAAAGATTGATGATAAAATCGCTAAAAATCTCATCGCCAAATCCACGCGCTATAAGTATTATCTAAGCAAAATTTTCGCGCAAAAAAAGCACTCTTTAAGCAAAGAGGAAGAAAAAGTCATCTTAAAACTCTCCCCTGTTGGCGCAAATGCCTTTAGTCGGCTCTTTGATGAGCATTTAAGCAAAATGCGCTTTATTTTGGGCGATAAAGCCCTAAATGAAGAAGAGATTTTATCCAAACTCCACGATAAAAACCGCGCTACGCGAAAATGCGCACAAAAAGAAATGACAAAAAGGCTTAAAAAATCCGCTCATCTTTTGGGCTACATAATCAATATCATCAAAAAAGAAGTGGCAATTTCGCGCGAATTGCGAGGCTATGAAAAGCCTGAATCTTTCCGCCACATTGATAATCAAATAAGCCAAAAAAGCGTGGATTCGATGATAAAGATTGTCGAATCAAATTTCGCTTTGGTGCATAAATATTACCGCATAAAATCGCGTCTTTTAGGCATAAAAAAGCTAAAAGATTTTGATAGATACGCGCCAATGGATTTTGAACCAAGTGGGGAGATTCCCTACAGCGAAGCAAAAGATTTGGTTTTGCAAACTTATAGCGATTTTTCCCCCACATTTGGCAAAATCGCGCAAAATGCCTTTAAAAATGGCTGGGTAGATTCGCACCCAAATGCCGATAAGCGCGGTGGAGCATTTTCGCACGGCGCAACGCCAAGTGCGCATCCATTTGTGCTACTAAATTACACAGGCGGTAGGCGCGATATTTTTACCATAGCGCACGAATTTGGACACGCGATTCACCAAGAGCTAAGCAAAAGCGTGGGCTATCTAAATATGGACACTCCGCTTACAACGGCGGAAACGGCGAGTGTGTTTGGCGAAATGTTGCTTTTTGATAAAATGAAGCAAAATTTAGGCGGCAAAGAGCTACTCGCCTTTTATGCGGGAAAAATCGAGGATATTTTCTCTACGCTTTTTAGGCAAGTGGTGATGACAAATTTTGAGCGCAAGATTCACGCCAAAAGCGATGAGCTAAGCGTAGAGCAGTTAAGTGAGATTTGGCAAAGCGAAAATGCCAAAATGTTTGGCGACTCATTAAAGCTAACCAAAAATTACGCGCTTTGGTGGAGCTACATACCGCACTTTATCCACTCGCCATTTTATTGCTACGCCTACTCTTACGGACAGCTTTTGAGTTTGGCACTTTTTGGATTATACAAGCAAAACAAAAAAGATTTTGTGCCAAAATACACGAAGTTTTTATCCGCTGGTGGCTCACAATCGCCCAAAGATTTGGTTGCGATTTTTGGCTTTGATATTGAAGATTCGGTGTTTTGGGCAAATGGCATAAATGAAGTCAAAAATCTTTTAAGCGAGTTTGAATCGCACTACAGCGCATATAAAAAGGGGCAAAAATGACATTTGAAATAAGCATATTTCGCTTTGATTCGCAGTTCGATTACAACGAGCATTATGAACGCATAAAAATCACAATCGATGATAGTTTAAGCCTAAAAGATTTGATGATTGAGGTGGAAAAAAATCTGCAAAATTTCGCCTACGATAAGGAATCTTTTGGCTTTCGCATAAATGGCAAAGCGATTTTTAGCAATGTGAAATTAGCGGATTTGAAGGCGGAATTTGGGGAGATTTTAGAGATTGATTCGCTTAATCAAAAATACGCGCTAAAAGATTTGCTAATCAACAAAGATGAGATTTTCGCGCATTATAAGCCAATGCTTGATAATTTTGCGTTTTTAAATGACGAATCTAAGCGCGAATTTAAAAAATATATTTTGTTAAATCTCATCTCTCCGCTTAGTTTGGAGGATTATATCGGCGATGGATATGCGATGTTTGCGAAATGGATGGCGATTCACTACCAAGATAATGCAGCAGAATTGTTAGATTCGACCTTTGATTTTGAGCGCGGAATCATCAATCATATCGCTACAAAGGATATGATTTTCCCTAGCGATAAGAGCATTGATGATGAGATTGAGAGTTTGCAAAGGGAGCTTTTTAGCACTAAATTGCCTTATGTTAGCAAACTAAAAAAGGCAAATAGCGCAAAATACAGCATTATAAAGGAAATTCAATGAAGTTAATCTATCATTACTACGATAATTTATCGCTGATTTCCTCCGCTCTTGCGCTTTTAAAGCGAATCGGCATTGAAGCGGTGGATAATCAAAAAAATGAAAAATTTGAATTTTACGGAGGCAATTTTTTGCTTGATGAAAAGCGATTTTTTGTCGCAAACGCTTATAATATCGCTTTGGCAAAAGAGCGGGATTTGCTAATCTTAGAAGATGACGCCTACAAAAATATCGCATTTTCAAAAAGCCAAATCGATGAAAATCCAAATCTTTATAGCCTCGTGGAGAGCGAGTTAGGGCGTTTCAACCTAAAATATTCCCAAGATACAAAAATATGGCATTTAGTGGAGATTTTAGGCGAATCGCTTGATAAAATAAGAGCGAATCTACAAAGTGATTTTAGCGACTTTAGCGTGGCGGTTTTTTGTAGCGATTCGCGCAATGTCGAATCTTTGAGTGCGATTTTAAATGCGCTAAAAATTAAAATAAATTTCATTGAAATTAGCGATTTTTTTGCCTTGCCAAATAGAGATTTGGCATTAAAATACAGCGCGAATCTCTTTGAAAATGCGCTTGATTGCGGAAGCGATTTTATACTCACAAATTCCATAGGAAATTATGAGATTTTTGACAAAGAGCGCAAAAATCTAAATAAAATCGCCAATAGAGATTTAGGCAAAATGCCCATTTTGTTTTTGCCACAGCTTTTGCTTTTGGCATTTGGGGTGCGAAGTGAGAGTGCGCTAAATTTTCGCTATCATAAACTTCAGCCCGAATTTTGCGAGATTCAAGGCTAAAAAATGCAATCTAAAAGCAAAAAGGCTACAAAATGAAAACCGCGCTAAAGATTATCATAAGCCTTGCGGTGCTTTTGTGTTGGCAGATTTTCACAGGCGACCTTTGGCTTGCCTGCATTTTGGGGGCATTTGTTTGCGCTGTGTTATTCATCAGTCCCAAAAAAGAGCAATCTTTCGAGGAGGGCGATGAATACAAAGCAATGGTAAAGGAAAAAAATGAGCGCAAATTATTTTTAGAAGAAGAGCGACTTTTAGAAAAGCAACAAGCCGCCGAAAAACAACAACAAAATAAAATCAAAAATAAGGAATAAAAATGGAAATTTTACTTTTAGTCATCGCTGGAATCGTGCTGTATATGCTATATACGAGCTTTAGTGATTATATGAAAAATCCTTACAAATTGCCTAGCCAAGACATTGAGGGCTATAGAAGCGAGTATAAACCGCAGGATAATCCCTACATTCAGCTAACAGACGAGGATAGAATCAAAAAGACAGAGTTTGGCATTTTGGCGCAGATTTTGGCACTAATCGCCAAAAGCGATGGCAAAGTATGCGCGTTAGAACGCGAATTGCTAAAAGATTTATTTGATGATATGGCAAAAGAGCTAAACGAATATAATGACTACAAAGACGCGCATAGCAGTTTGCAAAAAATCTTTGATGAAGTGGGCGCGAATGCCGACTTGGACGCACTTGCAAATGCTTTTGTCGAAGCGACAAAGGGCGAGTATAAAAAGCGCGTAAAAGTGGTGGAATTTCTCTTTGCACTAGCTTATAGCGATGGCGTTTTGGACGAAAATGAGAGAGAGAAAATCATCGATGTGGCGGCGATTTTTGAGCTAAATAATGATGATTTTAATAAAATCTATGATGATTTTGAGCGCAAATATAGCGATAGCGTGGCGATTTCTAAAGATAAAGCGTTAGAATTGCTAGGACTTAGCGAGGGATTCACACGCAAAGAGCTTGAATCTGCCTACCAAAGCGCAATCAAAACTAAAAAGCAAAATATTTTTAAAAATCTCAATAAAAGTTTTGATAATGATATTTTGCGCAAGATTGACAGCGCGTATAGGATTTTAGGCGAATCGCTTGGGGATTCAGGGGATTTGGGCGAATCTAAATTAGGCGAATCTGCCGAATCTAATAGCGATTCAAACCCAAAAGATTCAAGCGAATCCAAATAATTTATGATAAAATGTTCGCACTGCCATTTAGAGTATGCCGAATCCGCACTTTTTAAAAAAGTCATAAATGGCAAAGAGGAATATTTCTGCTGTCGCGGTTGTGAGGGCGTTTTCACGCTTTTGCTTGAATGTAATCTTAGCGATTTTTATAACAAAATCGGCGCAACTACGCTCACCCCACCAAAGGAAATCAGCGATGATTTAGCGAAATTTGACAGCGAGGCTTACGCAAAAAAATATGTGAAAATGTTAGGCAATAAAAATGCACCTAAAAATTCGCAGGATTCGCAAAGCAATGATTTGCTCCAAAAAGATTCGCCCAAAAATCCGCCACAGCCCGATATTTGCGAAGTTTCGCTCATCATCGAAAATATCCATTGTATCGCGTGTGTGTGGCTAAATCAAAAGATTTTAAACGCTACGAGTGGCATTATTAAGGTGGATATAAATTTTACAAATAATAAGGCAAAGATTATTTTCGATAGGGCGCAAATCCCCTTAAGCGCGATTATTGCAAAGATTCGCTCTATCGGCTATGATGCGCAAGGCTATGACCCTGAAATGTTAGAAAATATCAACGCAAAAGAGCGCAAAAGCTACTACACGCGAATGATTGTGGGCGTTTTTTGCACGATGAATATTATGTGGATTGCGGTAGCGCAGTATAGCGGGTATTTTTTGGGAATGGAGCGCGAAGTTAAAGACATTTTAAATCTTGCGGGATTCGCGCTATCCACGCCCACGCTGTTTTATAGCGGATTTATCTTTTTCCGCAGTGGCTATTTTGGGCTAAAAAACGGCTTTATAAATATGGATTTGCTTGTCGCCACAGGCGCAACGATGACTTATCTTTACTCGATTTATGCCTCGCTAGTCCGCAGTGGCGAGACATATTTTGAAAGCGTTACGATGATTATCACTTTTGTGCTAATTGGGAAATTTTTGGAGATTACCACCAAAAAAAGCGCAGGGGACAGCATAGATAAGCTAAATCTAAGTGTGCCCTCTATCGTAAATATCATCGCAAATGGCGAAACACGCGCGATTTCGCCGCAAGAAGTCCAAGTCGGTGATACGATTATGGTGCGATCAGGCGAAAAAATCGCTATTGATGGCATCTTATTATCCCAAAGCGCAATCATTGAT
>JBNMJF010000093.1:0-6752 GCA_050873665.1 Helicobacteraceae bacterium | reverse complement strand
GCGGTGGATTCGATGATTTCGCAATATAATGAAGCGTTTGATAAAGGCGCAAAGGCGCAGAATGCGAAAGATTTGGCAAAAAAGGCAATGTCAAATATTGCCTATATAGCTACGATTTTAGGCATTGGCGCAAAAAATCCTATTGATTATTTTCATTTAGGCATAGATAGCAAAATGCAAAAATATATCGAGCAACAAATCGCGCGTAGAAATGACGCCAAAAAGGCAAAAGATTACGCGCTAAGCGATAAAATCCGCGATGAGTTAAAAACAAAAAATATCAATTTGCTAGATACGAAAGACGGCGTAATTTGGGAATATGGCGGGTGAATCTTAGGCGAATCTAAAAGTCGCTAATTTTGCGCTAAGTCGCTTTTAAAATTTGTTGAAATTTGAGTAAAACTTAAAGTTTTAAGTCATTTATTTTGGTATTTTTTTGTAAAGGGTTAGAACAATGCAAAATTTTAGAAATTTTAGTGATGATAGGCTATATACGCTCTTTTCCAAATGGCGAATCGTAAGCTATGATAGCATAAATCAGCATTTTGATAATTTTAGACTAATCGCCCAAATAAGCGAAAATCTAGGCATTGCGGAAGTTTTACTACGAAATAAGATTGATAGTGTAATGTATGGATTAGATTCGGCTTGGCTTGATAATTTGCCTAGCGATATAAAGATAGATAAGCCCAAAAATGAGCCGAATCCTACGCACGATAAGTTAGTGTCGTTTCAAAGTTTAGGATTTTGGGTGAAAGTTGCCGAATTTTATAAGATTGAGGGTAAGATTTTTGATAAAGAGTTTTTAGATAGATTGGATTTTAAGCGATATTACGCGGGAAATGCGAATTATCTTAAAGATGGCTCGGGTTTAAGACGCTATTACAAAGCAAATTTACTTATACACTTGCTACGAAATCTGCGCAATCGCGCTTTTCACTTTGAAAATCTCTACAAACTTAATGACAAAAATAAGCCAAGATTGATTGCATCGATAGAAAACAATAAAAAATCACTATGCGTGATTAACCTAGCAACCGATAAGATTCAAGTATTTTTAAATGATTTGATAGATGAATTATCTAAATGAAGTTAAGAGGCGGGGGAAACGGATCCCCCAAACACAAGCGAATTGTGCCACAAGAAAACTTAAAAAAATCTTAAGTGAAAAAAATATGCTCACCATTGCCGCATTCACAATCTCTTATGATTTCAATCATCTTATCTTACACTATTGCCATTAAAACTTATATGAATAACCTAATGTAAATTTATGATTCAGGGCAAAAGAATAATCATATTTGTAACTATTGCCTCCAACAAAATATTTATAATCTAAGAATAGCTGATGATTTGCATTATAGTAGTAGTGGATACCTGTGTTAATGGTATAGCTAGGTTCTGTATTAACATCAGTTTTTTTACCAGGATTAACGCCACCATCATTTCTTTCATAGCTTTTATTGTCTATTGTAACACTTACATCAAGTCCAATAGGTGAAAAGTGGATACCAAGTGAGTGCTTATCCATATTTAGGAAATCCCATAGAAATTGTAATTCTGAACCAATTTGGAAACCGTTAAAATTATGATAGTAATGATTGTTGTTGTTATCCTTTGCTGAAACCTTGTTATACCTATAACCTAAATATCCTTTAGCTCTAACGCCTAGTGAAAAATTTGGGTGATTGTAAAAATACCATTGATAGCCACCGATTAGATTGATGCTAAAATATGGAGGATTAGAGGTTGCTTCCATACCACCTACATTATCATAAAATGGTCCAATCTCCAACCCAATTTCTCCACCAAAGAATCCACCTGTTTTTGGATTGCTATCAATTTTTAGTGTGAGATATTCTCTTGGGTGCTTTTTAGTTTCACTTTTAGCTTCATTTGCATTTATCATACCGCCACTTATTACCATTGCAATCATTGAAGCGATTGCTAACTTTTTGATTAAAGATTTCATTTTTTTCTCCTTTGTTTTCAAAAAAACACAAGAAGTATTCTACCCCCCCCCATTAACATTTGCTTAAATGCAGTAAAAATTTTTATAAATTTAAAGTATTTGTGTAGATTCGTAACTTTTTTATGATTTTTGGATTTTGTGAATCATAAGATTCAATAGATTTAATTTTTTAGATTCGCCCTACCCTATTCCACAAATCCTAATATTCAAAAGTATTGCGAATCTCTTTTTCGCGGTGTTGCGCTGGGGGCTGATTATGCAAGGTTACCATACTATCCGAATCTTCCGCCATATCTGGCATATCTATCGTGTGAGATTCCATAGCTATGTCGCTTTGGACATTATGCCTCGTGCGTTTTTCCTCCATAAGCGATAATTTTAGATTTCTATTGATTACCAAAAGTGCGATGATAAATGGCAATAGCCCCGCGCCAAGCGCGATTAGATTTTCTTGCGTGGTGGCTAGGTTGAAATAGAAAAATCCAGCCATTCCCCCGCCCACAAGTAGCAAAATAAACATTATCATAAGCTGATAACGGCGGATTTCCTTTTTGATAAGCATTTTCGCGCTAATCTTTTTACTTAGCGTATCCAAAACGCCACTTTCTATGATAGTATTGACATTCGCCTCTAACCTTTTAAATCGCTTTGCTAACTCGCTATCCACCCTTTTGCTTTGCGCACTTTTTGCTAAATCGGCTTTTGCTTTTAAATCCGCTTTTGATTCATCTAGGGCGGTTTTTAGCGATTCGACTTCGTTTTTCATCTCTGCTTTGAATTGCTCTAGCGATTCCTCTACTGAAGAGATATTTTCCATTAGCTCAAATAGCGTGTCTGAGAGCGAATCTAGCTTACTTTGTTCGTCCATTTGCAACCTTTTATTTGTAATTATTAAAAAATTGGTTAAAATTATAGCTAAAAATTTTAAGGCGAGATTAAAAATGATGAGCGATTCACAAATCAATGGCGAAAAGTTAAAAGGGCGTGTGTGGCGTTTTGGCAAAAATATCGACACGGATTTAATCATAGCAGCGCGGTATCTCAATACCACCGATGAGCGCGAGTTAGCAAGGCATTTGATGGAGGACGCAAGGGCGGACTTTGCAAAAATCGTGCAAAGTGGCGATATTATCGTAGCTGATGAGAATTTTGGCTGTGGCAGTAGTAGGGAGCACGCGCCCATTGCTATAAAGGCAGCTGGGATTCGCGCTGTGATTGCGCCGTATTTTGCGCGAATCTTTTATCGCAACGCCTTTAATATGGGGCTTTTGGCGTTAGAATGCGCGGAAGTGGATAAAATAAATGAAGGCGATATTTTGGAGATTCGCGTGGAATCTGGGGATATTTTCAACCAAACAAATGGAGAAACTTATAGATTCAATCCCATTCCGCCCTTTATGTTAGAGCTACTAAATGCTGGTGGGCTGATGAAATACGCGCAAAGCAAAATGAAATAAATTGTGATTTAAGGGGCAAAAAAATGAAAACATATAATATCGCGCTTTTAAAAGGCGATGGAATCGGTGTAGAAGTGGTAGATGAAGCGTTAAAAGTGCTTGAATCTTTGCCAAAAGATTTTGCGCTAAATTATAGTGAATATTTCATCGGTGGCGCGGGATATGATGCCAAAGGGAATCCTTTGCCCGATGAGACTCTGCAAGGTTGCAAAAAAAGCGATGCCATTTTATTTGGCGCAATCGGCGGGGAAAAATGGGATAAATTAGAAAAGCATTTGCGCCCTGAATCTGGGCTTTTGCGACTACGCAAAAATTTGGGCGTTTATGCGAATCTGCGTCCTATCAAAATTTATGACGCACTAATAGATTCATCGCCACTAAAAAAAGAGCGAATCCAAAACAGCGACTTTGTCATCGTGCGGGAGCTAATTAGCGGAATCTACTTTGGCGAACCGCGCTTTAAAGGCGAAAACGAAGCATATAATACAATGCGCTACTCTAGCAACGAAATTGAACGAATCGCGCGATTCGCGTTTAATTTGGCGCGAAGTAGGCGCAAAAAACTAACTTGCGTGGATAAGGCAAATGTGCTAGAGACTAGCGTCCTTTGGCGCGAAGTTGTGAATGAGATGGCAAAAGAATTTAGCGATATTGAAGTGGATTTTTTGTATGTGGATAATGCAAGTATGCAGATTATCCTGCGTCCTAGCGCGTTTGATGTGATTTTGACAGAAAATCTTTTTGGCGATATTTTGAGCGATGAAGCAAGTGTGATTGGTGGCTCGATTGGGCTTTTGGCAAGTGCAAGTATTGGGGAAATCACTGAAGGCGAATTTAGTGGCAAAAAAACGGGGCTTTTTGAGCCCATTCACGGCAGTGCGCCTGATATTGCGGGGCAAAATATCGCAAATCCTTTGGCTACAATCATTTCAAGTGCGATGATGTTAGAGTTTTTGAGTGAGAGTGAATCTGCGCAAAAAATCACAAATGCCGTAAATGCCGTGCTAAACGAAGGACACCGCACCAAAGATTTGGATAAAGAGCATTTTATTTCTTGCTCTAAAATGGGCGATTTAGTCGCGCAAAAAGTGCGTGAGATGCGATAAAAGGCGCAAAAAAATGGATAAGCATTTAATGGCAAGTGTGTATGAGATTCGCGGGGAGCGCGAAAAAGCTGTTAGCATTTATAGGGATATTTTAAAAGAAAATCCCACGGATAAAAAGGCAGAGAGTGCTTTACGGCGAATTGCCACGCGCAAAGTCGCCACCAAAGGCACAAATGAGAGTATGTTATCGTATTTCAAAAAAGCGAAAACCAAAACGGAACTTTATGAGTTAGAAAGGTGGCTTTGTGGAAACTAAAGAGGCGATTTTATCAACGATAAATGAGCTAAATCGCGCGGATTTAGCCGAATCGGTTTTAGCCAAATCATCAAAAAGCGATTTAGCGCAAGTGGATTTTGTAGATTCGGCGAATCGTAATTCGCGTGTCTCGCGCGATTCAAGCGATGAATCTGACTCCAAACCACCGCTTTTTATTGACATAAAAGAAGAGGCGGATTTGATTGAGGATAGCGCGATTAGCGATGAAGTTTCGTTGCTTTTGCGCCTAAAAGAAAAGTCGCTTGTGCTATTTGAGGGATTAAAAGCCACGCAAAATAAGGACATTGAGATAAAATTAGAAATGGTAATAAGCTACTTAGAATATCAACTCTATGTCATCGAGGATAGGCTAAAAAGCCTTGAATCGCGCGAAAGTTAGGGCGAATCTAAGAAAATCTAAAGGCGCGAATCTTTAAAAGCGAATCTTTGGGCGAATCTAAAAAAAACGGAGGCAAAAAAATGACAAAAATTTTGATGATTGAAGATGATGAGGAATTAGCGGACATTTTGGGCGAATTTTTAAAGAAAAATGGCATTAGCGTCCAAAACTACACCGACCCGCTTATTGGCATAAAGGCGCTTGAAAACGGCAATTTTGACTTAATGCTTTTAGATTTGACATTGCCAAATATGGACGGATTGGAAGTTTGCAAACAAATCTCAGCGGACAAAAATATCCCCATTATCATTTCAAGCGCGAGAAGCGACACGCAGGACAAAATCACGGCTTTGGAATTGGGCGCAGATGATTATCTGCCAAAGCCTTACGACCCAAAGGAGCTTTTGGCGCGGATTAACAGCGTGTTGCGGCGATATAATATCATTCCATCGCAACGGGATTTTTCAAATAGCGTATTTTTGGTGGATAAGGACGGAATGAATGTGTATTTCAAAGAGCAAAAATTAGAGCTGACAAGGGCGGAATTTGAGATTTTAACGCTTTTATTAAGTAAGCCAAATTTTATCTTTTCGCGCGAAGTCATCGCCGAATCTTGCAATAGTATCAAAAAAAGCGATGATTCAAAGAGCATTGATGTGATTATCGGGCGATTGCGTAATAAGATTTGCGAGAATAGTAAGCAACCAAAATACATTCTCTCCGCGCGTGGCAAGGGATATAAAATCAATTTGTGAGATTTTATAAAGGTAGTTAATCGCTACCTTTTTGCTTCAGCCTCTATTAAAAAGTTTTCTATGTCTTTATCTAATGCCAAATTAAGAGCGGTATAGCCCTCATTTGTGATAGCATTTATATCTGCGCCGTTTTTCACTAAAAACTTTACCATATCCAAATATCCATAGCTTGAAGCATACATTAGAGCTGTCCAGCCGTTGCAAGTTTTGGCATTGATATTTGCGCCATTGTCTAGCAAATATTGCGCTATCTCTATGCAAATTTCACTCTCTTTTATGCACACTGAATTTGCGATTTTCATTAAGGCGGTATTGCCCCATATATTATTCATATTTTCCGTATCCGCACCATTTTCTATAAGATATTTGACTATTTCCACATTGCCACAATCCACAGCATCAATCAAAGCAGTCGAATCCTCATACCTAGCATTTATATCTGCGCCGTTTTTTAGGGCGTCTTTGAGACTTTGCAAATTGTCATCACTAGCAGCCTCTACTAGCTTAGCATTCCAATTCATAATATCCCCTTTTACAGAGTTGAAAATTTAGTTGCGATTCTAATAGATTCGCACTAAATTTTGCCTACTTTTAAGCATTTTTTTTATAAAATCCCAAATTTATTTTATCTAATTCCAAACTCTAAGGCTTAAAATATGGACGATTTGCTAAATAATACCGACATTGTTGATGTTAAAATCGAAGACTCGATAACCGATAGCTATTTGGATTACTCGATGAGTGTCATTGCTGGACGCGCACTGCCCGATGCAAAAGATGGCTTAAAGCCCGTGCATAGGCGAATC
>JBNMJF010000092.1:0-6825 GCA_050873665.1 Helicobacteraceae bacterium | reverse complement strand
ATTAAGCACCTTATAAAGTAATGTCTTTTTTCTAATTTCTTTTGGCATATCAATGCTAAAAATATCGATAGTTTCCTCTATTTCAGTATTTTTAAAACAATCAAGTAAAACTACAAAATCTTCATCATAATCTATGTGGTGTTCTTGGTCATTTTTTGTAATCACTTCAAACACAAAACTTACATTATTTTCTTTACAATATTTTTTGAAAAAATCCTTGCAAGGCAATAATCGCTCAAACTCTGCGTTTAACTCTTTGCCTATCATTGATTTGGTTGCAAACTCTAAATCCCGCGTGATTTTATTATAAAATAAAATGCCCAAATATCCATTATATTTCATATAAAAATATACAGGAAATTTTACGCGGGATTTCCACTTTAAATACGGCTCAATCTCATCAATATTAAAAAATTTATCATAAGACCTACCTGCAATTTCTCCATTTTCTATGTATTTATATAATCCACGCGCTTTTATGGTTACTGCATTCCAAAGATTTTTATCAAAAACGCTATTTGAATAATTATGAGATTCAATGCCTTGATTAGTAAATTTTTTGATTTTAATGTATTTATCAATGCTTTCATCGACTTCTATTGGAATGCTACTTATGACATTAGAGCCGTCATTTTTATATGTTTTTATTGTTTTACTTGGTAATTGCAATACTTTCATACTAGCTCCTGATTCAATCCCGCACTCTACACAATAGCACCTTTCATTGATTTTATAATCACTAATATTGCTTACATTTCTATGCCCAAAGATTTGGGTTATATTTGGATTATTTTTTAGCCAATTATTTCCTACTTCTTTATAATCGTGATAATTGCTATATGTAGTGCCACTATATCCATAAGTTAGCACTCCATTAAGCAATGCACTTGGTATATTTTCATACATATTATCAACGCCACTATGATTCACAAAATATAATTCATCGCAAAAATTAAAATATAAATAATCCTTAAAATGCGTTGAGATTCGCGCTATTTTCTTTTTAAATTCTGCGATATTTTGCACTTTTATTTCGATTTCTTTTAGAGTATGTTTGAATCCGCTAGATTTGGCATTTAGATTATTAGCCCATTTTAGCAATCTATTATCGTGGTTGCCAGTGATTAAAAAGATATTTGGCTTTTCTGCTAACTCAATAATCTTTTCTATCACTTCTACATTTTGTGTTCCTCTATCGATTAAATCGCCTACAAAAATATATGCTTCATTATCTATAAAATCAATTTGTTTTAGGCAATTAAACTGCCCGTGAATATCTGGGATTATATTAACCTTTTTAAAATCGCTAAAATCCTGCAAATAATATTTAGTCCAATCCCAAGCATTTTCGATGCTTTTTCCCTCCGAATATTTGTAAATATTATTCGCCGTTTTTTCTTTATATTTTGACATTTTTAAATCAAAATTATACAAAACCTCATTAGGGATTTGATTGTTTTCCGCCCTTGCCTTTACGCGCTTTATGCAAGTATCTATATCCACGCTATCAAACACCACATACAAAGTGCGATAGCGATATTGCTTAGCCATTTTTTCAAGCCATTTCATATCCGCCAATCCTGTGGAGTCAAAAATGATACTCTGCCCTAATTCAAATTTGGATTCAGCCATTGCTTTTGCTTGAGCCCAAACCTTTGCATCGGCGTCAAGTGAGATTTTTAAGCCATTTTTGTATGGAAATAGCCCAAGATATTGTTTTCTTAGCGTATCAGGGCATATAACGCAACTCTCCGCTGTTTTATATTTGTCTGCCAAATTTTTAATGGCTGTGGATTTGCCAGAGCCGGGGATTCCAGCTGTGATGATTAAAACTCGCATTTTAGCTCCAAAATATTTTCTTTTATTATAATCGATTTTGCCAAACTTTTCACAAAACTTTTGCGATTCACCCTTGACAGATAGTAGCTATCATCTTTTATAATTGCATTTTTATTTTTTGGATTCGTAAAAGATTTTTGGATTCGCAACAATTCGCAAAATCTTTAGGATTCAAGCCAAAATCTCATATCAAAGGATAACAAATGACATTTTTACAAAAGGTTTTTAGCCTAAAGGACGGCGAATTCAAACTTTTGGCACTTAGCTTTGCCTTTATTTTCGCACTTTTTAGCTCATACTCTTTGCTTCGCCCTGTGCGCGATGCTTTGGGCTTAAGCGGTGGCGAATCAAACCTAAAGTGGCTATTTTTAGCGACATTTATCGCGTGTATCATCGCATCACTCGCGCTTATGTGGCTATCTACGCGTATAAAAAGGCGATTTTATATCGATTTTGTGTTAGTATTTTTTGGACTGAATCTACTCGTATTCTACGGCGCAATGCGCATTATAACAGATTATGACTATAACGATCCATTTAAAATGCTAACAAGTTCTCACGAGCAATTTATTTGGTTATGTAGAATCTTTTATGTATGGGTTAGTGTGTTTAATCTTTTTACATTCTCAAGCGCGTGGAGTTTGCTAAGCGACATTTTCAGCAAGGAAGCAAGTCAAAGGCTTTTTGGTATTATCGCTGCGGGGGCTAGTTTTGGCAGTATTGCTGGTGCTGCAAGTGTAAAGTTTTTAGTTGAACATATTGACACTAGCAACATTATCTTTGCATCAATGATTTTACTGGGAATAGCACTTATATTAAAATATGCGATGATTTCAGAGTTATCACGCTTTGAGAGCACACAATCGCTCGCACGATTTGATAAAACAATTGGCGCGAAAAATCCATTTGTAGGCTTTAGTCTTATCATTAAATCGCGCTATTTGTTGGCATTGTGCGCGTTTATATTATTGCTTACAAGTGTTTCAACTTTTCTTTATATGGAACAAGCGCGAATCATAAAAGAGCTTTTCCCCACCAGAGAGGCGCGAGTAGCGGCGTTTGCCAATATCGACTTAATCGTGCAAAGCTCCGCACTCTTTATCCAAATCTTTCTAACCGCCAAAATCGCGCAGTTTTTTAAGCTAACCACAATGTTAGGTGCGCTTGGATTTATCATCGGCTTTGGATTCATAGTCCTTGCATTTACGCACCCAGCGTTTTTGCCCTTTGTGATAGTGATGAGTTTGCGCAGAGTGGGCGAATACGCGCTAGTCAAACCCGCGCGAGAAATGCTCTTTGTCCCGCTAAGTAGCGATGAAAAATACAAAGTCAAAAACTTCCTTGACGCCGTAGTATATCGCGGAGGAGACGCGCTAAGTGCGCAAGTGGAGGGGATTTTCGCAAGTATCGGCATAGTTGTAGTGCTACTTGTGGGCGCGGGGATTAGCTTTGTGTGGGGGATTTTAGGCGTCCTTTTAGGCAGAGAATATCAAAGGAAAAATGAAAGTTAAAAGGGCGAATCTTATGGCAAATTTTGGCGAATCACAAGGCGGATTCAAGGGCGAATCTTAGCATAGATTCAGTGGCGAATCTTTGCGCGGATTCGCCCCTAAATCTTTGGCGAATCGTCCTTGACAAACGGCATTATTAGTATTATAGTTTCGCTCCAAATTTTATTTTTAAGGAGTAACAATGGCAAAAGAGATTCGCAATAAACAACGGAGAGAATTTATAAAAGATTCGGCAAAAATCGCTGGAATCACAATGGCGGGGATTTCCCCACTACTAGCAAAAAGCAAAGGAGCAAAAATGCAAACTTCACAGACTTTAAAACTCATTTTCCCGCAATGGCAGGGTGGCGATATAGTGGGCTTTTTCAAAGATTTAGAGCCAAATGAAGTGGCGCGTGGGTATGTGCTAGGCGCACAGATTTTAGATTTGCTGACACGCGATATAAACCCAAACCTTGATAAAAACACCGCGCTTGTGGATATTTCAAAGGATTTTAAGGTGGATTCAAAAGGAGCTAGAATCGTGCAAGATGGTGTGATTGATAAAGAGATTTTACGCACTCAACACAAAACCGCGCTAAAGATTTTGCAATCTAAAAATCCTACCAAAATCCTAACGCTTGGTGGGGAATGCGCCACAAGTGTCGCGCCATTTGGCTATCTAGCCGATAAATACACCAAGCAGGGCGAAAAAGTCGCGCTTATTTGGATTGATGCGCATCCTGATTTGGGTGTGGCAAATGATGAATTTTACAAAGGTTATCACGCTATGGCGGTGAGCGCGATTGTTGGCGATGAGAGCCTAAGGGGCGATTTTGCGCTTCCTGCATATATCAAGCCTCAAAATGTCCTTTTTATCGGGCTAAACTCTAATGAAGCGGAGCATTACAACGCACGGCGCGAATCGCTTGGGATTCAAGCTATTTGGGGCAAAGACATAGTGAGCGATGAGGCAAAGGCTGTGAGCGCGATTAGCGCGTGGCTAAAGGAGCGCGGGATAACAAAGGTGCTAATCCACCTTGATTTAGATGTGCTAAATCCAAAGGAACTCTATGTCGCGGTGGGCGATACGGGCGTTTTAAGCATAGCAAATGTGCTAAATGCAATTAACGCGCTTAGTCAAAATGCCGAAGTTGTGGGGCTTACAATCGCCGAGCATTTGCCAAAGGCGGAATTGCAACTAAAAGCAATGCTTAAAAATCTGCCACTAATCAAAAAGTAGGGCGATTGGTGAATGCGCATTTGGCGAATCCTAAAAATCATATTTGGCGTTTTTGTCGCACTAAGCGCATTTATAGCGGTGTGGTGGCTAAATATGGAAGGGATTTTATTGAAAGAATTAGCAACGACAAAGGCGCGAATCGCGGATTCGCCAAACTTTGTAAATGGAGTGGCGAAAAATTACGAAGCCACAGAAGTGATGAGCGATTCGCGTGAATCTATGGGTGAAGTGGGCGAATCCTTTGGCGAATCTAGCGAATCCACGCGCGATTCACGCGAATCCAAAGGCGATTCGCATAATTTGGATTCGCCAAAATCCACGCGCGAATCCAAAGGCGAATCCAAACTTAAAGCGATTTTATCCTTGCTGAAAACGCCAAATATTACGATTCCAAGCGTCAAAAGCGACTTAAACGCGATGAGTGGGCAAGATAGTTTCGTGTGGTTTGGGCATAGCTCGTATATGCTAAGTCTTGGCGGGAAAACGCTACTAATCGACCCTATTTTGGGGGACAACGCCGCGCCACTGCCTTTTATTATCAAACCTTTTAAGGGGGCTGATATTTACGCGCCTAGCGAGATTCCAGCCGTTGATTTTCTCATCATCACGCATAATCACTACGACCATTTGAGTAAAAAGACGCTAAAGGCGTTGCTAGGCAAAGTCAAACGCGCGATTGTCCCGCTTGGCGTGGGAAAATACCTAAAAGCGTGGGGATTAGATGAGGACAAAATCGTTGAGCTAGATTGGGGCGAAGTGGCGGACTTTGGGGCGTTTCGCTTTCATTGTCTAACGGCTAGGCATTTTTCAGGCAGAGGACTAAGCGATAGAAATAAAAGCCTGTGGGCATCATACTTGTTGGAATATGATGCGGATTTAGTGAGCGAATCTAGTGGCGATTTGCGCAAATCGCACAATATAGGCGAATCGCAAGGCAAAAATCCACGAGATTCACGCGATTCGCGTCCAAATCCACGCTCCAAAAAAATCTTTTTTGGTGGCGATAGTGGCTATGGAGCGCACTTTGCAGAGTTTGGCAAAAAATTTGGCGCAATCGATTTGGCATTTTTAGAAAATGGGCAATACAACACGCAGTGGGCAAAAATCCACGCTTTTCCGCACCAAACCTTGCAAATCGCGCAAGATTTAAACGCCAAAGCCATAATGTCCGTGCATAACGCGAAGTTTAATCTCTCCACGCACGAATGGAATGCGCCACTAGAGTGCATTTACACGCTTTATATGAGTGGCAAATATGATTTTGCATTGCTTACGCCAAAAATCGGGGAAATTGTCCCGCTGTGGAGCGATAAAAGCGATAAAAAAGCGCATTTTAGCCAATGGTGGCGCGAAGCGCAGTAAATCAAAATCGCTTTTTAGATTCGCCCTAAAGTCGGCGATTCGCGCAAATTCGCAAAAGTTTCACGCAAAAAAATAATGATTTTGCAGAAAAATTTTGCGATTCGCCCTTGACAGAGAGTAGCTATCATCTTTTATAATTTCATTTGTGGTTTTTGCCGCGCAATTTTTTATACAAAAATGAGAAAAAATGAAAATAGCGAAATTTATCGCGTGTGGCGCGATTGTAGGAGGTTTGATAATGGCAAATGTGGCGAATGCAAAAGATGCGCAGGAGTTAGTCAAAGCGGGGAGTTTAGGCGGATTCGTGGGCGATGAAAAAATTTTCACTGGTAAAGTCAAGGTAACCAAACTCTTTAATGACGCACCCTATCGTCCCTTTGGCGGGGGATTGGTGGAGTTTAGCAAAGGGGCTAGAAGTGCGTGGCATACGCACCCTGCGGGACAAACGCTACTTGTTACCAAAGGCGTCATCATCACAGGCACGGAGCAAGGCATCGTGCAACTCGCGAATGAAGGCGATACAATCCTTTGTCCGCCTGATTTGAAGCATTGACACGGCGCGACTGACAAGCAAGACGGCGCACATATCGCGCTCACTGGCGTAAAAGACGGCAATAATGTGAATTGGCTTGAGAAAGTGAGCGATGAGGAATACAAATCCGCGCTAAAAAAAGCGAAGTAGATTTTTTGGATTCGCGGGTTGATTCGTGTGTGATTTGCGTGAATCGCGCGTGAATCTTAAGCGATTCGTGTGTGATTCGCGCCTAAAATTACGCGCGAATCACATTTAGCGCGAATCTAAAAAAGCGCAAATCTAATATTTATTTCGCGCGATTCGCCCTTGCTTTGCGGGGCTTTGGCGTAGGCAAAAATGGCAGAGTGGATTTGATT
>JBNMJF010000091.1:0-6940 GCA_050873665.1 Helicobacteraceae bacterium | reverse complement strand
TGGATTTTGCGATAGCTTACAATCGAAGTAATGGCGGTGTGGCTTTTGTATTTGTGAAAATTTTGGGGATAAAACTAGACTAGAGTCTGTTGATTCCCCAAAATTTTCACAAGTGCGAAATCGCATACCCCAGAACAAATTAAAAAACGCCAAAATTTATTATAAAGGACAACAAAATGAAATACGCTTTTATTTTTCCCGGTCAAGGCTCACAAGCCATCGGTATGGGCAAAGATTTTTATGACGAATCGCCCATAGCAAAGGAATTATTCGACAATGCGAGTGATATTTTAAAGATAGATATGAAAAATCTACTTTTTTCCCCAAATGACGAGCTGAATCTTACGCAATTCACGCAACCAGCAATCCTTTTGGTAAGCTATATCGCTTATCGCCTTTTTAGCCAAAAGTGCGATATTAAGCCCACACTCGCGCTTGGGCATTCGCTTGGCGAGATTAGCGCGAATCTCATCTCAGGCTCACTTAGCTTTGAAAACGCGATTCGCCTAGTTTATGAGCGAGGCAAACTTATGCAAAAAGTATGCGAGGGCAAAGATGCGGGAATGGCGGTGGTGCTGGGGCTTAGTGATGAAGTTTTGAGCGATTTTTGCGACAGTAGGGAGCAAAATGCAAGTGGCAAAATTTGGTGTGCGAATTTTAATAGCGATGGGCAGTGCGTTTTGGCAGGATATAAGGCGGATTTGATGCTTAGCGAGGGCGAGATTAAAAATCTAGGTGCGAAGCGATTTTTGCTCTTGCCTATGTCTGTGGCTAGTCATTGTCCGCTTTTAGAGCCGATGAGTGCGGATTTCAACGCGTTAGCACAGCAATATTTGGAGGATAATTTTACTTGCCCTATCATCGCAAATGCCACGCTTGAATCTTACAGCAACAAGGCAAATGCAGTGAATCTTTTGACAAAACAGCTCACGCTCCCCGTGCTTTACAAGCAAAGCATTAAAAAGGTAGAAAACGAAGTGGATTGTTTCATAGAATTTGGCTATGGCGCGGTGCTAAAGGGGCTAAACAAACGCCTAAGCACCAAGCCCACGCATTCTATCGGCTCACTACAAAGCCTAAATGCCGTGCTAGAGGAGCTATCCAAATGAGCCACTTTAAGACTATCGCCATAATCGGTGCAATGCGCGAGGAAATAGTGCCATTATTAAAACATTTTAGCGACTATGAGAGCGTTGAAATCGGTGGCAACACATTTTATAAAATCACGCAAAATAATCGCAATATCATCATCTCATACAGCAAAATAGGCAAGATTCACGCTTCGCTTACTTGCGCGACAATGATTTTGCACTTTGGCGCGGAGTGCGTGATTTTTAGCGGTGTGGCGGGAGGACTTCGCGCGGATTTGGCGGTGGGTGATACGATTTTGGCGACTTCGCTTTGTCAATACGATGTGGATATTACGGCGTTTGGGCATCCGCTTGGCTTTATCCCTGAGAGCAAAGTTTATTTTGAGACAAATGCGAATCTTAATGCCCTCGCCAAGCGCGTTGCAAAGGCGCAAAATATTGACTTAAAAGAGGGCATTATCGCTAGTGGCGATTGTTTCATCGCCGATAGTGCCAAAAAGCAGTGGATTATAGAGCATTTTAACGCCGCTGCGGTGGAAATGGAGGGCGTGAGTATCGCCGTTGTCGCCACCGAGCTAAAAGTGCCGTTTTGCGTGATTCGCTCAATTAGCGATAGTGCCGATGGAGACGCAAATATTAGCTTTGATGAGTTTTTAGAGCAGTCCGCGCAAAAAAGCGCGAGATTCGTCTTTGCGATGATAGCGGAAATGTAGGAGGCAAATATGAAAAAGATTATTTGTGGCGCAAATGCGCTTTTATTTGGGATTGTGGCGTTAAATGCAGAGACGATAGATAATAAATCTACGCAAGATGCTACTACATTTAAATACAATAAAAGGGCGTTCTTTCTATTTATTGATAAAGATGGCAAGGATGTAACTGATAAACATATAACAAAAGAGGTTCTTGATAGTATTAAGTTTGAGCTAGATGATAGCCATAAAGATATGGAACTAATAGATAAAGGCGACTATATCGAAATCAAAAAGAAAAGTAGTCCAAGCGATAGTAAATAATGCGCCTAAAAAAAGCGCATTATTTTGTGGGCGAATCTATGCTTTTATCGCTTTTGTTAGCTCATCTTTGCTAATTTGCGTATTGTCAAATTTAACTACCAAAAGATTTTCGTTATTATTGATATAAGATTCGATTACGCCATCTATCGCGTTTATTTCAGCGATTGATTTATAGCGCGAATCCACCGCTAAATCCGCCGAATCCGCCGAATCTACCCTTGAATCCTTTGAATCTCCCGAATCCACCACCGAATCCATTTTCACATAAAGATTTTCTTGGATTCGCGGATTTTTTAGCATTAGCATTAGCGCAAACCAAACTATCATCGCCACCGCCACGACATAGTCCGCGCCTTTCATCTCATACACGCACCCAGCGACTATTCCGCCTAAAAATGAGCCTATGAATCCAAAAGTCGTAAAGATTCCTAGCGACAAACTTTTATCGCGCATTTTGGGGTATTTGGACGCCAAATTTTGCAAAATCGGCTCGGATATGCAAAACGCGCTAAAAAAGATTATCACGCCAAGCGCGTAGAAAACAAGCGATTTGCCACTATCGCCAAAGCCCATTAGCGCGAATGACAGGGCAAATAGCACTATGGAAAAAAGTAGCATTTCTTTTGGTAGCTTTTTGCGTTCGCTAATTATCATACTAGGTGGGATTGAGAAAATCCCTGCCACAGCGGACAAACTAAAGATAATCCAAAGATTTTCTTTTGCCATTCCCAAATGTCCCACAAGCACCACAGGCACAAGCACAAAGACAAAAGTCATCAAAAACTTCTGCACCGCCACGCTCACATTTAAAATCATAAGATTTTTGTTTTTAAAAAGCACAAAATAGCTCTCTTTATCCCCGCCAAAATACTCTAAATGCGGGGCTTTTGGGACTATGGTAAAAAGCGGGATTATTGCCAAAAGTGCCAAAAACGCCGTAAGCAAAAATAGCTTATCCGTCCCAAAGTGCGCACCTATGAGTGGTCCCACAATCATTGCGATAATAAAACTTACAAAAATGCAAATCCCCATAAACGCCATCGCCCCGCCACGCTTTTCCTCACTGATTAAATCCGTGATTTTTGCACTAATCACGCTTCCAATCGCCCCTGAGCCTTGCAAGATTCGCCCGAGTATCATCATCTCAATGCTATTTGCAAGGGCGCAGATGAGTGAGCCAATCGCAAAGATGACTAGCCCAAAGGCGATTACGGCGCGTTTGGAGTATTTGTCGCCTAAGATGCCAAATGGCACTTGAAAGATGATTTGGCTGATTGCATACGCGCTGATTGCAAAGCCAAAAATCGCCATTTGGCTTATGCCAAAGGTGCTGTATAGCGCGGATAGTAGGCTTGAATCTTGGCTTAGGCTGTGCAAATAAAGTGCCAAAGTCGGCATTACGACAAATAATCCAAAAAAGCGGAATCCCGCGATTAAGGAAAGTGCGGCGGTGATTTTAAACATTTTTAGCCCCTTTTGTTGTGTGATTTTTAATGATTTTCATCGCATAATTTTACAAAAATTTTTGGCATTTTAGGGTGGATTTATGACAATTATATTTTTTAGCGGGAATTTGCACAAGGCGCGGGAGATTGAGGCGATTTTCGCGCCTTTTAGGGTGCGAATCTATACGGATTTTATGAAGCCTTTTGAGGTTGTAGAGTGCGGAAAAAGTTTTAGCGAAAATGCCAAAATCAAGCTAAACGCGCTAAAAAATGCCATTGAATCGCAAGGATTCGATAATATTTTTAATGGCGAAGTGGAGCAAAAAGATTGCATTTTAATGGCAGAGGACAGCGGAATCTGTGTCGAATCGCTAGATAATTTTCCAAATATTTTTTCGGCACGATTTGCGAATCTGCCTAAAGATTTGTCCGCCTTTTGTCATTGCGAGGCAAAATCGCTTCACGCTCCGTCATTGCGAGGCGTTGCAAACGCCGAAGCAATCCACGAATTAGATTGCCACGATTCCACGCGTTGCGTGGAATCTCGCAATGACAATATCAAAGACTCCACCGATAGCGAAAATATCGCTCGTTTGATTAGTGAGCTAAAGGCAAAAGGTTTAAGCGAATCAAAAGCGCAGTTTGTATCGTGCGTAGCGTGTTGTAAATTAGGCAATTCAAAAGATGCGTCATTGCGAGGCGAATCCAAAGCAATCCATTCGCCTACATTTCGTCATTGCGAGGCATTATCAAATGCCGAAGCAATCCAAAAAAATAATGTGGATTGCCACGATTCGGCTAACGCCGAATCTCGCAATGACGAGATAAAATCACAAAAAGACAAATACACGATAACAACTCACGGCTTTTTAAATGGTAAGGTTATCACTCAAACTCGTGGCGCAAACGGCTTTGGCTACGACCCCATTTTTGTGCCAAACGGCTTTGAATCCACACTTGCCGAAATGCCTAGCGAAGTCAAAAACGCGCTCTCACACCGCAAAATCGCCCTTGATTTGATGAGGCTCATTTTATGCCCTTTGTCCGCGAAAAATTTATCCTAGATTCGCCCAAAAAGGCGACTATTTTTTTGCAACAAACCCTGCAAATCACGCAACGCGAGGCGCAAAAGATGATTGACAAAGGGCGGGTGGAAAATAATGGCGCGATTTTTAAGGATAAGGCTGGTTTTTTGCGCGGAGAGGTGCTTTTGAGCCACTTTAAGGCGGAGCGTGGGGAGCATCAGCCTATCTTTGAGACGCCCGAATTTGGGGCGTTTGACAAACCTGCGAAGTTGCTTAGCCACCCTAAGGGGCGGTTTTCGCATTCATCGCTGCTTGATTCGATTCGTTTTCATTTTGGTAAAGACGCAAATCCTATAAATCGCCTTGACAGCGAGACTAGCGGGATTTTGCTAGTGTCTAAAAATAAGCAAAGTGAGATTGCGCTAAAAAATCTTTTTATGCAAAAACGCGTGGAAAAAACCTATTTTGCGGTGGTTTTTGGGCGAATCAACATAGAGCATTTGGCGCAAACATTTGGCGAAAATATTATTGTGAATTCAAACGCAAAATTTCGTCATTGCGAGGACTTTGCCAAAAGCAATCCACGAATTAAAAGCGACTTTATCATCGATTTTGCACTCAAAGAAGGGCAAAAAGGCGTAGATTTAGGCATTCGCTCAAAAATTGACAAAAACGGCAAATTCGCCCAAACAGCGATAAAAATATTGCATTACGATTCGGCGAAAAATATCACGCATTTAAGGATTATGCCTCTCACGGGGCGGACGCATCAGATTCGCGCACATTTGGCGCATATCGGGCATAAAATCGTGGGTGAGAGTTTGTATGGTGTGAGCGATGAGAGTGCGAGGGATTTTTTGGACGGCAAAATTGGTGATAGCGACAGAACGCGCATCTTTGGGGCAAATCGCCTAATGCTCCACGCCCAAAGTCTGCACTTTTGCTACAATGACAATGAATTTTTTATCAAATCAAAAATGGATTTTTAGATTGGATACTTCGCTACACTGCGTTTCGTTCAGTATGACGAAAGGTTTTGTTTTTTTATTTTTTTGGATTGCTTCGGCGATTCGTTGATTCACCTCGCAATGACGAAAAATTATAGATTCACATTAAATTCGTAGTCGATTCGCAAGGCGAATCGCAACGGAAGGGATTGTGAAATTTATAGAATTCAAACGATTCGGCGCGAAAGTATTTTTGATGAGAAATCGGGGTTGCGTAGCCACGAGCAAGGAAATAAGACTTGGAGTCTATTGACGAAGCGAGTGGCAAGTCTCCCCGATTTATCGCAAAAAGACAAACGCGCATTTTTTTATTTCAGCGTCTCCATATCAATCACATACCTAAACTTCGCCTTCCCTGTCGTTAGCTTTTCATAAGCCTCATCGATTTGATTCGCGCTGATAATTTCAGTCTCGGGATAAATGCCGTGCTTTAACGAAAAGTCTAACATTTCCTGCGTCTCTTTCATACCGCCGATGACAGAGCCATACACGCGCCTATGTCCCGCAAATACAAGCGAAGCGATATTGATATTAGGGCAAATCTCTGTCGGCGGTAGCCCCACCACGCAAAATTCCCCGCCATACGCCAAAAGTTTCACATAGTCCATAGGCTCGTATTTTGTGGGAATCGTAGAGATGATTAAGTCAAATCGCTCTTTGACGCTATCTAGCTTATCAGTCGTGTAGAGTGCCTTTGCGCCCATTTTTAGCGCGTCTGCCTCTTTATTTTTGTTTCGTGCGAAAACGCTTACTTCTGCGCCCATTTGAATGGCGTATTTCACAGCCATTACGCCAAGTCCGCCAAATCCAGCTACGCCGACTTTAGAGCCACTTTTCACACCGCTAAATTTTAGTGGCGAATAAGTCGTGATTCCAGCGCAAAGCAAAGGCGCGACTTTATCTAATGGCGCGTCTTTTGGCACGGTAACGGCGAATCTCTCGCTTACCACGATATTATTGCTATATCCGCCGTAAGTGGGTTCGCCCCCGTGAATGTGGTCTTTGCAGTCATAAGTGAAAATCGTCCCATTGCTACAAAACTGCTCGTGCGACTTTTTGCACGGCTCACACTCGCCACAGCTATTTACCATACAGCCTACCCCAGCATAATCGCCGACTTTGAATTTACGCACCTCGCTACCCACTGCGACTACGCGCCCTGCGATTTCGTGTCCCGGCACCATAGGGTAGATGCCCTCGTGCCACTCACTTCGTGCGCTGTGTATGTCGCTGTGGCAGATTCCTGCATAGAGGATTTCTATGAGTATGTCGCCTTTGCCTAGCGCGTGGCGTGAGAATTCAAAAGGCTTAAATGTATCGCTTTTGTGCGCGACTGCAAAGCCTTTTGCGCTGATT
>JBNMJF010000090.1:0-6962 GCA_050873665.1 Helicobacteraceae bacterium | reverse complement strand
TGGTTTGGATTGCCACGACTTGCCTTTGGCAAGTCTCGCAATGACGAAAATTACTACCCCGTCGTTGCGAGGCAGTTTGAGCGATAGCGAAAACAACGAAGCAATCCACAAAAACAAAATAGATTGCCACGATTCGGCAAAGCCGAATCTCGCAATGACGGCGTGGGATAGATTGCCACGAAAGTCATACAAATTTGCAGAGTTCGCAAAAACTCGCAATGACGAAAAAATAGCGTGGGAGTGGTGAAATGATAGGCATTTATTTATTATTTTTTGTTAGTTTTTTGTTTTTGGGTGAAAATATTTTGCGCTTAAAATTTTGCAAGGATTGTAAGATTCGTCATTGCGAGGGCGATAAGCCCGAAGCAATCCAAAAAACAGAAACGGATTGCCACGACTTGCCTTTGGCAAGTCTCGCAATGACGAAAAAAAATGATTCACACGCAAATCGCGCCAAATATATTTTCGCCATTCTTGCCACGATTTTTTGCGCATTGCCGATTGTTTTCGTGCTGTGGGATTATTACTCTTTGGCTAAGTTATTTTACTCGCTATTTGGGGGTATTAGCGCATTTAGTGCGTTGCTAATGGCGCGATTCGCGCTAAATTGCGCCTTACGCGATTTTGGAAAATCGGCGCAAAGATTCGCCAAATCCACGAAACTCACTCAATTCACCCAAAAATTTACATTCTCCCCAAATCCCACGAATCCACGCGCATTTCTTATAATCCTTGCCTTTTCGTTTCCTCTATTTTTAGGACATTTGGATTTGATTGCGGTAGATATTTTTAGCTCTGGCAAGGCGATTGTCGCGCTTTTTGTGGGTGCATTTATCATTGCGCTTTATTTTGCGGATAAAATCACGGGCATTCTTGCGCTTGGCGCATTTATCGTTGCGATTTTTAGTAATGATTTGCTTATCGATTCCACACAACGAGCGATTTTTGCGCTATTTGATGGATATTTGCTAATTTATAGCTTTGTATTTAGCGCAGTTTGGGGCGTTAGAAAGATTTTAGGCAAAGATTCGCCAAAGCACACGGCGAATCTTTAAGATTAAATCGCGCAGATTCGCGCCGAATCACCAAGCCGATTCACATAGATTCGCCCAAATCTCAAAGCCGAATCACGCGGATTCATAAGCCAAATCCCTAATCCAAATTCAACTCTTGCAATATCCTTGATAGCGTTTCTTGTGAGATATTTAGCAGACTTGCGATGAGTTTTTTGCTGACATTCGCCAAAATGTGCGGATTGCGCTCCAAAATGCTTATGACTTTCGCCCGTGAATCCATAAGGCTTAGCTCTACAAAGTAGTTTAGCTCGTTTAGGACGCTGTTTGCGCGCTCCAAAAAGTTATTTGCCAAAATTATGTCGCTTTTTAGTAGCTCTCTAAATGCGTGTATCCGTATCGTTAGCACACGGCAGGGTTCGAGTGCCTGAATCGTATTTCGCGCGATATTGTCGATAAACGCGCCGTAGTTGATGAGCGGTGGCTCATTTTTCATCGCACACTCGCTTAGATAGATATTTGTAATGGCTTCTTTGCCATTTTTATTATGCTTAAATGCCTTTACAGAGCCGTGAAATAGGTAGAAAAGCGTATCGCACTCATCATCTTTGTAGCTGATAATGCTACCGCGCAGATATTGCTTGATATGGGCGATATCTAGCAGATACTCAAAAGTGCGGTGCTTTATGCCCTTAAAATCCGCCATTTTTTGCAAGACATCTTTTAGCTCCACAGGGCAGTGCAGTTTGCAACTACTCTGCCTTTGAAAGCCGATTTTCTTACGCAAAATGCCAAAGTCCGTATCCAGCACATCGCCACCGCTAGAAATGTGTAGCGTGGAAACTTTTAGTTGTGTGTTAGTCGCTCTCATTTGATTCGCCCCCCCCCCTAAAGTCTTTTGGCGTGGGTGCATTTTTTATCGCTAGATTGCTTTTAAGATTTTTCATTTGATTCGCCTCCTACTCAAAATATCGTAAGATTTTGTAGCCATTATCTTGCAAAAATTTATCTTTTTGCATTAGCTTTAAATCACTTTGCACCATATCTTTGATAAGCGAATCTAAGTCATATTTGGGCTTCCACCCTAGCTTTTCACGCGCCTTGCTCGAATCACCAAGCAATAAATCCACCTCTGTGGGGCGAAAATATCCGCTATCTACTTCCACCACAACTTTGCCTTTTTCAAGCTGAAAATCGCCACTACACGCCTTAATCACGCCTTTTTCATTTACGCCTTCGTCGATAAATTCAACTTCGATTCCCACCTCATCAAATGCTTTTCGCACAAATTCCCTCACCTCCGTAGTGATTCCTGTGGCGATGACAAAATCTTCCGCTTTGTCTTGTTGCAAAATAAGATACATTGCCTCGATATAATCCTTTGCGTGTCCCCAGTCGCGTTTGGAGCTAAGATTTCCCAAATACAGCTTATCTTGCAAACCAAGCGCGATTTTTGCCACGCCTCGCGTGATTTTACGCGTTGCGAAAGTTTCCCCGCGAATGGGGCTTTCGTGGTTAAACAAAATGCCATTACTCGCAAAAATATTATACGCTTCTCTATAATTCACCGTAATCCAATAAGCATAAAGTTTCGCACACGCATACGGGCTTCTAGGATAAAAGGGCGTGGTTTCGCTTTGTGGGACAGCTTGGACAAGCCCGTAGAGTTCGCTTGTGGAGGCTTGATAGATTTTTGTTTTATTTGTAAGTCCTAGCAAACGCACCGCTTCTAAGATGCGCAATGTGCCTATGCCATCGGCATTTGCGGTGTATTCTGGCGTCTCAAAGGACACTTTGACATGGCTCATTGCAGCTAAATTATAAATCTCATCGGGTTGCACTTCTTGGATTATGCGCGTAAGATTCAGCGAATCTGTCAAATCGCCATAATGCAGGAAAAAATGATTGTTTTGCGTGTGATAATCTTGGTAAATGTGGTCGATTCTATCGGTATTAAAAAGCGATGCACGCCGTTTAATGCCGTGAATCTCATATCCCTTATTTAGCAAAAATTCCGCTAAATACGCGCCGTCCTGCCCTGTAATCCCTGTGATAAGTGCTTTTTTCAAAACGATACCTTTTTTTGATATAGTAAATCCCCAAATGCAAGGGCTTTCAAAGCCCACAAGATTCGCCTAAAAATCGCGCCTTATTGCCAAAAAGCGCGTTTTTGCCGAATCTAAAAAGCCAAATCTAAGCCACTAAATCTTATCTTTTAGTTTTAAATCTTTGATGATTTTTGCGTAGCGTTCAAAATCCGTGTTTTTGAGATATTTTAGCAGACTGCGTCTTTGCCCGACTAATTTTAGCATTCCAAGCCTACTTGAATGGTCCTTTTTATTTGCTCGTAAATGCTCTGTTAGGCTCACTATGCGCTCTGTCAAAAGTGCGATTTGCACTTCGCTTGAGCCTGTATCCTTGCCGCCGCGCCCAAATTTTGAGATAATCTCTGCCTTTTTCGCCGAATCTAAAGCCATTTCTAACTCCTTGTGATTGGTATATCTAAAATTAAAAGTGCGAATCCTACTATAAAATCCTTTAATTTTGCTTAGAAAATACAAGAAAAGTGCAAATTTTGCCATTTTGTTAAAAAATAAAAATTTTTTTGTTAAGTTTTTGTTAAATTGTGCTACAATCATAGCTTTGTTTTTGAAAACTAAGAACAAGGAGGTTTGGCTATGATTAGGATAATATTTGCCACACTCGCTAAAGTTTTGCTAATTTTGACTTTGGGGGGGGCGCATTAAATGCTAAAGAGCCTACAAATTGGATTTTTGGCTTTGGGATTGGAGCTGGACAAAGTCAGTTAGATAGAATCTACGCCAATTCGGCAAATAGCCTAGTAGGTTCAACGGGATTTACAAACAATAGCGGATACCTTTCTAGCTCTAATATCAAAGATTGGGGCGTGGTTTGGGAGTTTTTAGCTGGATATAAACATTGGCTAAATGATTGGGTGGGATTTCGCTACTATGCCAATGTCAGCGGACAGCACTACAAAGATGACATTTTCACCACAGGCAAAACCCAAGCAGGAGTTATCGAATACACCGCAAACGCAGACTTACTTTTAAACTTCTACAATAGCGAATCTTTTACCTTTGGGATTTTTGGAGGATTCGGCGTGGGTGGCGCGTATTTTGATAGCCCAGCTTTTAATACTTACAAGCAACAATGGGACGAAGGATTACAAGACCCGCGCTTTGATGGCATAGGCGAAGTTTATAAGCATCATTTAAGCGCAACGCTATCCACAGGCATTAGATTTAATATCTTTCAAAAGATTCGCAAAGTCTCCGCTAGGACTTGCGATACGGGAGCGGACGGCAGACGCACTTGCAAAGTGCCAATAAGCCACTTAGAGCATAGCATAGAGTTTAACTCCAAATTTTCGCTAATGACATATCGCGCCACAGATGCGGCTGATATATTTGGCGCATATTGCCCAGCGGGGACAATGAGCGGACCAAACAACACTGGCACTCCCATTGGCGGACAATTTAAATGTCTTTATAGGACTAAGCCGGGCTATGAAGTGAAAAATCCATATAAATTTACATTGCGCTATATTGTGGCATTTTAGGGAGGTGGGATATGAAAACGATTTTAAAATTATTACTCATTGCAATCTTTACTACGCCACTTTTTGCAAAAGAGCCTACAAATATAATGATAGGATTTGGCATAGGCGCAGGGCAGACTAAGCTAAGTATGGAGCATTCACGCGCTATGCTAGACCCGCCACTAAGAAATGATGGCACTAATACACCGCGCTGGGATAGGCTAACGAATCGCTACCTAAGCTCGTGGGCTTTGGCGTGGGAATTTTTGGTAGGATATAAGCATTTTATAAATGACTGGGTAGGATTTCGCTACTATGGAAATGTGGGGATTCAACACTATGAGGCAAAATCGCTAGGCGATAAAGCACAAAAAATAGGAATGATAGATTATTCGCTAAATGCGGATTTGCTAATCAACTTTTGGGAGAGTGAGCTTATCGCTGTGGGAATGTTTGGCGGACTTGGATTTGGCGGGACTAGCTTTGATAAAAAGGCGATTAGTCAATATATGGCAGTGTATAGCGCGGCGAATCCAAGAATCCCTATCGGCTTAGCAGATGTGAAAAAGCACTTTTTAAATGTCAATGCTTCGACTGGACTGCGCCTAACGATTTTCCAAAAATATAGGCGCACAAGTGCCAGAGTGTGCGATAAATTCGTAAATGGCAAACGCGTCTGCCGTGTGCCGATATTTTACATAGGACACGGAATCGAAATTAGCGCGAAATTCCCATTGCTAGACTACCTAGCCACCGCGCAACCCGATATATATGTAACGGCAGGTGCGAATATAGGAACGGGAGCGGGTGTAATCTCCCGCCCGGGATACACCGTGAGTAACCCATATCGCATAACGCTACGCTATGTGGTGGATTTTTAGATATTTTTGGTTGAGCGTGAATTGTCATTGCGAGATTCGGGCGTTGCCAGAATCGTGGCAATCCAAACCTTTCGTCATTGCAAGATTTTGGCGTTGCCCGAATCTTGCAATCTATTTTTTCTCCGTCATTCTGAGGCGACAAAGTCGCCGAAGAATCCAAATCACACGAATCTAAACTATGGGCGAATCAATGTCCCAAAAACGAATCAATAAACCACATATTTACTTAAAGTGAGTGAATTGCCATTGAATCCATAAGTCCCCCAAATGGATACTTCGCTACGCATAAATGCTACGCTCAGTATGACGACTCTTTTTTAGCTCGTCATTGCGAGAAAATTCGTAGAATTTTCGTGGCAATCCAAAAAAAATCAAATCCGTGCGTAAGCCACAACAAATCAAAAGTTTTTTTGCTTCGTTTTGCTTTTGCAAAAAGTAGAATCCCTCTACTCTCTAGACTCCAATCCGTCAAATGTGGTAAAAATCATTGATTTATCAAAACTATCTGTAAGAAAATCGTAAGATTAAAATGGTGCCGAGGGTCGGACTTGAACCGACACAGGGTTGCCCCTACCAGATTTTGAGTCTGGCGCGTCTACCAGTTTCACCACCCCGGCGTAATGCAAAGCGCATAAAAATGCAAGGCATAAAAAGTAAAAAACATAAATCGCACAAAATGCGAAAATCTAAAATGTGGTGCGGTTGGCGAGACTTGAACTCGCACGAGTCGCCTCACCACCCCCTCAAGATGGCGTGTCTACCATTCCACCACAACCGCGCGAAAACCACAAAATCGCTAGATTCACGCAAAGCACAAATCTAACGATAGATTTACGACAAAATTACAATAATGGATTCGCGTAAAGCACGATGATTGCGATAACTAGCGTATAAATAACTTGCGCTTCAATTAGCGCGATGGCGATAAACATCGTAGTTGTGAGCTTTCCGCCTACGCCCGGATTGCGTGCCATACCTGAGATTGCCGCACCTGCCGCATTTCCCATACCAATCGCACCGCCAAGAGCCGCGATACCTAGCCCTACAACCGCACCGATTGCCGAATACGCTTTGATAAATTCTACGCCACTTAGTCCCTCACTCGCACAAGCTACGCCCATACAAGCCAAAAATAGAAAAAATATTTTTTTCATTTTTCTCTCCGTAAAAGTATTTCAAAGCCCCGCCGTTCGGATTCATTCCCCTACTTACCCAAAGCCTTGATAAGCGAAATTATTGCGAATCTAACATAAAATCTAACTTATTTTTGTAAATTTTTTGCGAATTTTTGGGAAAATTGCCAAAAGTTATAATTTTTAGCCATTTAAGTCAAGTTTAAATCAAAGATAATTAGAATTGCGAAATTATTTTTTTTGAAAAACAAAGGGCGAAATTTTTGGAAATAAATCAAAATAACGATTTTAAATTACGCGAATGGGCGAATCTACAAAGCGGTAAGATTTGCGTTATTCACGCCCTTGCACCCGTTTCTGGGGGGGGGGGGGA
>JBNMJF010000089.1:0-6978 GCA_050873665.1 Helicobacteraceae bacterium | reverse complement strand
CGAATCTAACCCACCCACGCCGTCATTGCGAGACTTGACTTTGGCAAGTCGAAGCAATCTATCATAATGATTCGCCTTTAGATTCGCCATTTTCCTAAACTTTGCTTTGTGTTTGTTGCTAGACATAATGGCATTGCTTTGCAAAAACATATTATTCATAGTGGAGATATTTGCTTGATATGAGACTTTTATGGGCGTTGAGACAGAAAACACTTCATCGATTAAAACATAGCCGTTGCCTAAATATCTACCAAGCCCATTTACAAAGGATATGTCTTGCGAATCAAGCGTTGCGTTGCCTGTAACGATTTGATATTTTTGCCCCGCAGTCAAACCTGTAACGATGACTTTGACTTTGCCTTGATTTTCACCTTGATTATTTTGATTTATCAAGTCTCCAATAAGTTTTCCTAATTGTCCGTTTAATGCCGAAAAGATGAGCGTTGCGTCTAAATAATTCCAAAAAGTATTATTCACTGTGAGCGTAGTGCCTTTTATTTCAAACACTGCACTATTATAATTATCTAAATATTGAGCGACAGAAACGGGGCTTGTAATGATGATTGTTGCGTTATTGTAATTACTCAAATATCCTCCATCTCTTTCGATAGAAGTAGGACTTTTGATAATAATTGTTGCGCCATTGTAATTTATCAAACTCCAATTAAAGGTAGTAGGACTCTCAACTATAATTGTCCCACCGATTCCCATATTGCCGTCCCAATTTATTACAGAATCATTAAAAGTAGCAGGACTTTTTATATTAAGTATCGCACCAGCTTGATTGCCTATTTGATTACCAAATGTCGTTTTTCCATTGATATTCATCATACCCACATTTTCAATTTGTCCTTGAACAAATCCACCATCAGCATTAAAATTAAGAACATTAAATTTAGGTGTGCCTGTGGGAGCATTTACTAGGTTCTCAAAATACACATCACCATAAAAAGTCATTATACCATTATTAGGAAAAGTAGCAAAATCGCCCCAAGTGGTATCAGCATCAAAAAATACTCCCTTTTTAAATATCAGCTCACCGCTATTAGAAAAAGTATTTGGATTTACATTATAAAATTCTACCTCATCATCAAAAATTTTAGTGCTTTGATAATTGTAGCAAATGTTTGGTGTGGCATTACAATCAATTATTTGACTACCCCAAGCAAAATTTAAAATAAGGCTAATTAGCAGAGCGGACAATATGGGGGGGGGGAATCGCATTGCTTGACTTTATCGCGCATTTTTTGGATATTTTCGCCTTAAATGTCATCTTTGCCCCTTTGTAGTGAAGTTAGGCGAATTATAGATTATTTGATATAAAATTATGCTTAAGACTCCGCAAAATGCGGAGTCTAAATAGGCGAATCTAGCCTACAAAAGAAACGGCTAGAAATCCAAACACTACGCTAAATGCGATAGCTAAGACGCCCGGTAGGAAAAAGGCGTGGTTAAAGATATATTTGCCGATTCGTGTAGAGCCTGTGTCGTCCATTTGCACCGCACCAAGCAGTGTAGGATAAGTAGGAAGCACGAAAAGCGCACTCACCGCTGCAAAACTCGCCACAAGCATATATGAATCGCCCGGCTCTGCTGCGCTAATGCCAAGTGCCGCGATTACCACAGGTGTGATAGCCTTTGCGGTGGCTGCTTGTGAGTAAAGCAAAGTGCTAGCAAAGAAAAACGCCACAGCCAAAAGTGCTGGATAGTTTTTAACCAAGTTAGAGGCTAACTCTTTAATGCTATCTGTATGCCCTTCGACAAAGGTATTTCCTAGCCACGCCACACCAAAGACGCACACACACGCAACCATACCGCTTCTAAATACGCTAGAAGTTTCTGGAATCTTGCTAACATCGACTTTGCAAAATATCACAATCAGCGTTGCAATCGTTAGCATAGCACTCATAATGGCAGCATCGCGCCCTACGATGACATTTTTGATAAAGACTGGCTCACCGCCGATTTTTGAAATCGCAGTAGCATAAAGCACCACAAAAAGCACTCCTAGCAAAAATAAAAGCACGGAAAGTTTCGCGCCGTCTTTTAGCTTGATATTTTGTGCGCCCTCACTCTTTTTCACAAGCCCTTTTGCAAGTCTATCTTGATATACAGGGTCTTTGCTAAGGTCGAGATTCGCAAACTTTGTGATTAAGAACGCCGTTAGCATACAGCCCACAAAAGTCGTAGGAATCCAAATGCCAAGTAGCAATGGATAGCTCCACCCTAGTGGCTCTAAAGCACCGCTCATATACACCACAGCCGCACTCACTGGACTTGCGGTGATAGCGATTTGCGATGAAACCACCGCAATAGATAGCGGAGCGGAAGGCTTGATATTTTGCTCTTTTGCCACCTCAACGATGACTGGAATCATCGAAAACGCCGTATGTCCTGTCCCTGCTAAAATCGTTAAAAAATATGTAACGGTTGGCGCAAGGTAGTTGATATACTTAGGATTTGAGCGTAAGATTCGCTCTGCAATCTGCACTAAATAATCCAGCCCTCCAGCAATCTGCATCGCCGAAATCGCCGCAATAACCGCCATAATGATTAAAATCACATCCCAAGGAATGGCTCCGGGTTTCATACCAAGCACAAGCCCTAGCACAATCACGCCCAAGCCACCAGCATAGCCAATCGCTATGCCACCAAGTCGAATCCCTAGAAATATCGCACCTAAAAGGACTGCAACTTGTAAGATAATCAGTAACACCTCCATTTTTTACTCCTTTCTTTTGTTTTTCATTTGAGGATTTAGCATATTTTTTGGGTCTAAGATTTTATCAATCTCAGCCTTTGGCAAATATCCTCTCTCAAGGCAAATATCGCCCACCGCTTTGCCACTTTCCAGTGCCTCTTTGGCAATCGAAGCGGATTTTTCATAGCCTAGCACAGGGTTGAATGCTGTAACGATTCCGATAGAATTTAGCACAGCTTTTTTACAAGCCTCTGCGTTTGCTGTGAGATTTTTAACCGCTTTGTTTGCAAGTGTATTCATAGCGTTTTCCAAAATCACTAGCGAATTGAAAAGCGCGTAAGCAATGCCCGGCTCAACGGCGTTTAGCTCAAATTCGCCTCTTTCAGAGCAAAGCATTATCGTTGTATCATTGCCAATCACTTCATAACAAGCCTCTTGCACCACTTCGCAAATAACAGGATTCACCTTGCCCGGCATAATAGAGCTTCCGGGTTGCATTTTAGGCAAGTTGATTTCGCCCAAACCGCATCTAGGACCTGAATTCATAAGTCTTAAGTCATTTGCGATTTTATTTAATCTAACGGCTGCTGTTTTCAAAGCACCGCTTACAAAGACGAAATCCGCAGTATCTTGCGTAGCTGCGATTAAGTCATCGGCTGGTTTGAATTTACCGCCTGTGATTTTGCTAAGATTTTTTTCTACGATATTTTTGTAGTCAGGGTGGCAGTTAATGCCTGTGCCTATCGCAGTTGCGCCCATATTTAGCGTTTGCATAACTTCTCTTGCGTAGTTTAGTCGCTCAATGTCGGCTTTGATATAACTAGCAAAAGCGTTAAAAGTATTGCCCAAAGTCGTAGGCACGGCGTCTTCTAACTCTGTGCGCCCCATTTTGATATGGTCTTTGAAATCTTTGCCTTTTTTTTCAAGCTCTTTTTTAAGATTTTCCATAGCTTTTAGCAAATCGCCTAACTTAGCCCAAGTAGCCACTTTAATGGAGCTTGGATAAGTGTCGTTTGTGGATTGCCCCAAGTTTGTGTGGTCATTTGGGTGGAGATATTGATATTCGCCTTTTTTATGTCCCATAGATTCAAGGGCGACATTAGTCAAAACTTCATTGACATTCATATTTGTGCTTGTCCCAGCACCACCTTGAATCATATCTACGACAAATTGGTCTGCAAAGTCCCCAGCAATCACCCTATCCGCAGCTTTCGCCAAAGCGTCCGCTTTATCAGCGTCAAGCACTCCTACTTCTTTATTTGCCAAAGCGGCAGCTTTTTTGATTTGCGCAAATGCCTTTACAAAGAATGGATAATCCCTAAGTTTTCGTCCAGTCATTTGGAAATTATCCACTGCTCTAAAGGTTTGCACCCCGTAATAGACATTATCAGGGATTTCTAGCTCTCCGATAAAGTCGTGTTCTTTTCTTGTTCCCATTGTAACTCCTTGAATTGATTTTTGTGTGAAACACGCTACGAATGATAACATAAATGTAATGAATCCGCATTGACTTAAATCAAATAAAATCAACAAAAAGCCGATTTTGTGGAATAATTTTTAGATTTTATGCGCGGAAAACTTATGGAAAATTACATTGCGAATCTCACAAACGACATAAAAGAGGCAAATAAAAAGCTCATCGCCGAAAATGACGCCCTGCGTGAGGAAAATATCAAGCTAAAAGAGCATATCAAAGTTTTGGAGAAAAACGAATATGTCGAGGAATTGGAGTTTAATATCAAATCCTTGCGTGAGGCGTTGCAAAATGAGCGCGATTCGCAGAAAATCTTGCGCGAGGATTTGGAATCGCTAAGCTCTCGCTTAGATGAGTTTTTGGCACTTTTTGCAAACTATATCAACGATGAGGAGGCGGATTCGCTAAATCTCATCGGCGATAAAAGCCTAATGTTTGGGGTAAATATCGATTCGGAGTTTATCAAAAATAGCAATCTAAAGGCATTGCGAAACTACCTAAATATCCTAAAATGCAATCAAATTCAGCACTTTGAGATTGATGACTTTAGCACACAAAAAAAGAGCGACATTGTGCTAATCGGCGAGGTTTTCGCGGACTTTGTGCGACTAGCAAATCTCACAAATGACGCAAATATTTATGGGCTTGTGGAAATTACGATGCCAGATATTATCCACCAAAATACAATTTATTTGCATTTTTATGGCAACAAAGACATAAGCGATGAATTTATGCAATTTAAGGAAATATATCGTTCGCAGTTAAAGGCGAAGTGATTTTTGTGGGCGAATCTGTCCCATTTTGTCATACTGAGCGTAACGCAGTGTAGCGAAGTATCCACTTTGGCGATTCGTGAATCGATAGCGATTCGCTCACTTTAAGCGAATCTAAAAGCAAATCATACGAATCTAAAATAAAATCCGCACGAAGTGCGAATCCTTATAAAAGTTTTTGCTACTTTTTGCTTTCGCAAAAAGTAGAATCCTCTCTATCCCCACAGACTCTAATCCACTAGATTCGCTTTTGGGTCATCGATTCGCAGATAATTTAGATTCGTGTGATTTGGATACTTCGCTACGCATAAATGCTACGCTCAGTATGACGAAAGGATTTGCGAATCGCAAGGATTTACGATTCGCAGATTACACAAATTGTGGAAATTGCAAAAACTGCGCAGATTATGGGAATTGCGCAGTTTTACGCAGATTTAGAATGAAAGGTTAAACTGCACTTCTGCTAAAACAGAGCCTGTGTTATCATAAGATTTGATTCCGGGGCTTGTTTCTTTAACAGTTGTGCCTAGATAGCCTACTTGTGGGATTATAGAGAATCCACCGCCTACTTTATATGGTAGTTGCACAAATGCTGAGTAAGAGTGTAGCTTATTATAGCCACCGCCTAACCACGCAGAAGCATATTGATACCCAGCACCTACTTTAAATGCTAAATCATTAGTTAGATTTACGCCATATTCTAGCATTGCAGCATAGGTGTTAATATCAGCACTTATGTTATTTGTGGAACTATCTGCTGTGATATTGTTAGTTACACCAGTGCCAAAGCCTCTTGCTAATCCAGCAGTAGCTAGTTTAGATTCGCCTACTTTAGTTGCATTTAGCCCATAGGTTAGCAATACAGATAGATATTGGTCGCCAAATACAGGGCGCACACCAGCAGTTACTAGCACCATATCTCTATGTCCGCTGTTTGCCGCAGTGGCATTTTTATGCGCATAAGATGCCGCTACTTTAGCACGAATCGAGCTATCTTTATACTCATAGCCTAAAGAGATTCGTGGGATTTGTTTTTGCCAAGGTTTATAGCCAGAGCCTGAGCCAAATTCATTTTGGCTGATAGATACAGTAAGTCCAGCTACGCTATATGCGACTTGGAAGCGTCTTGTAGAAGTGCTAGTGCCACCAAAGCCATTTAGCCCTGAATCTGTATCGAAAATATCGCTTGAGAAACCGCCCATTGAAGTAATAAGCTCATTTTTACCAGCTAGTAGCTTACCAGCATCGCCGAAATCATATCCAGCGTATAATTGACGGAAACCAGCACCGCCTGTGTTAGCAAGAGTGTCGCCATAGAATGTGCTTTCAGATGCACCAATTAGTGCTGCACCAAATACTTTGCCTACGGTGAAATTAACACCAATTCGTGAGTTGCCTTGAATGCCGTATAGAATGTCATTTTGTTCGGTTCTAAGGTATCCGCTACCTGCTGTTGTCTTTGAAGCCTCAGAAGCAAAATTCCAGCCATAGCCTACAACTGCTCTTGCTGTCCCAAATACGCCAAAACTTTTATCGCCATCTTTGTAAATCTCCGCTGCGCCTAGTTGCCCGAGCAATGCTCCTGCTGCTACTAAGCTAACTAAAACTCTTTTCATAAGAATACCTCCTAAAAATTTTGATATAAAGAGCATAGAATTAAAGCAAAAGTAGTGCCATTTGTCAAGGAAATGTTATAAAAAAATGTAAAGATTGTGTAAAAAGGTGAAAAAATGGGGTGGATTGCTTTGGGCGAATCGTGAATCAAGGGCGAATCAATGTCATAAAAGCAAATCAAAATAACCTTACTTGGTGGATTAGAGTCTGTGGGGTTAGGGGGACTCTACTTTTTGCAAAAGCAAAAAGTAGCAAAAACCTTGAATAAGGATTCGCACTTCGTGCGGATTGATTTTTAGATTTTTGGATACTTTGCTACGCTCAGTATGACGAGAAAATTAGATTTTAGATTCGTGGCAAAGCCACGACAATCGAAGTAATGGCGGTGTGGCTTTTGTATTTGTAAGAATTTTTGG
>JBNMJF010000088.1:0-7075 GCA_050873665.1 Helicobacteraceae bacterium | reverse complement strand
TTTGCGATTTTGGGACTTTTGCCCTCGCCGATGATTGTTAGCTTAGGATTTATGCCACGCAAGGATAGCAAAATGTCATAGGGCTTTAGGCGACTTTTTTCAATCTTATCTTTATCGCCGATATGCGTTTCCACCGCGCCCTCATCGATGAATCCAAACTCATTAAAATTCACAATGCCGATATTTAGGTATTTTTGTGCGTTTGATGCTTTAGTGCTGTAAATGCGCACACCGCGCAAAATTTGGACGCCTATATTTTTAATGCAATGCTTTTTCTCGCTATCTATGTTTCGCTTTTTTAGGTAAATCTGTGCGCGTAAGTCATTTGTGTCAATCTCACTATAAGGCGTGAATAGCGAATACTCGGTATTTTTTTTGTGCTTTAGCATTGAAAGGATTTCATTTGTTTTGGTTAGGCGATTGTATTTGCCATCTTTGGTGCAAAACTCAGAGGCGTCAATATGCAAAATGCCTTTGTTGCCGTTTGATAAAATCATAAGCGAAAATTCCGCGTTGTTATGCGGGAAAATATTGCTTGGAAGCTCGATAATCGCCTCAATCAGCCCCTCCTCGCATAGCTTATCTTTGAATCGCTCCTCCACAAAGGACTTTTTAAGGATTTGATTGCGGATAATAAACACGCCCTTATCTTTCATATACGAAATGCCATTTACGATAAAGCTAAGCTCAGGGACGCTCTTTGTGATAATGCCGTATTTGGCGAATCGCTCGTTATTTTTCAAATCCAAAATGCCTATGTAAGTGTCAATGGGCGGATTACACATAATCTTATTAAATCGCCTATGTGGCGGGAAAATCTGCTGTTTTAGGATATTATTCACAAAAAGATTACGCGAATCAATATTGATTGCCTTTAAAATCAGCCTTGCCACCATATCAAGGCTCGAATCTAACTCTTCGCCATAAATACTAAAGTGCTTTTTTTTCTGCGCGAGTGCGAAAAAAAGAGAGCCAATTCCATAGCAGGGATTATAAATCTCATCGCCCTCTTGTATGTCTAAAATATCAACAATTAGGCGATTTATCTCCATTGGTGTGGAATATGAGTAGAGTTTGTTTATGGTTTTTTTCTGCGTGATTGTGTTTATCAAAATTTCAATATTCTCGCTATTTGGGTGCATATCATTAAGTGAGCGCATAATTTTGATAAAGTTTAAGTTGCCATTGGGCTTGACATAGAGATTGCCTAGCAGATTTTTTAGCGCGGCATTTGTCTCAAACTCCATTTCCCTGCGCTTTTTCACGCGCATAGTCAAATCTTTAATGACTTCAGGCGCGTAAATTCGCAGGTTTATAAACCCAAGCATTATACACAAAGTATCCAAAATATCGCTGTGGTAGCGTTTTAGGTAGTTAAACATAAGTAGCATTTCTTGCATTTGGCGTCCTTTAGGGCTAGAATTAGTTTGATTTCTGCTTGATATTATATAGTTTTTATCATAAAATGCGGTTTATTTTTTGCTTTTGTGATAAAATTTACAAATTGTTAGATTGCGAATCTGCGTTTTGGATTCGCGCATATTTTTTAAGATTCGAGGTAAAAATGCAAGAAAAAGTAGAAATTGTCGCGCAAAAAATGCTAAGCGATTCGCCCTTTTTAAGCTATGAAATCGTCCCGCAAAAAGCCTTTAGCGTGGAAAAAATAATGACTGATATTAAAAATAGCGCGATTTTTGGGGATATTGATGCTTTTGTATGCACAGATTCGCCACTCTCGCGTTTAAAACATAGCGCGATTTTGGCAAGTATAAAAATACAAGATTTTTTAGGCAAACCCACCATTTGCACCATAAGTGCGAGGGATAAAAATTCTATCGCGTTGCAGGGCGAGATTTTGGGATTAAATGAATTTGGAGTGCGATTGTTTTTGACGCTTCGTGGCGACCCTATCAAGCTAGGCGACCAGCCCAATGCAAAGGCAGTTTTTGAGGGAAATAGCTTTTTGTTATTAGAAATTATTAGAAATTTGAATAATGGCATTGATTTAAACGGCGCGAAATTAAGCGACACAGGCAGACACATTTATCCGCTATCCGTCATCAACGCCTATGCAAATGATATGGAAAATATCGCCAAAAAAATGCGCCGTAAAGTCGCACTCGGCGCACTTGCGCTTATCACGCAACCCATTTTTGAGATAGAAAATGCCAAAAATCTTTTAGCAATGATTGCACGAATCAACGCTGATTTAGGGACAAATGCGAAGCTAATCTTTGGCTTTTATCCCGTGATGAGCCTAAAAACGGCGGAATTTTTATATCACAAATTGCCGGGCTGTTTTATGCCTGAATCGTGGATTGAAAATTTACAGAGTGCAGACGGCGATTTACAAAAAGAGCGCGAAATAGGGCTGAATCTAAGTCGAAGTTTGTATAAAGATTTATATGCGTTGCACCCAAAGATTCACTTTATGTGTGCGAATAAAATCAAAATCGCCGAATCTATAATAAGGACATAAAAAATGACAAAGAAAAAAGTCGCTTTACTAATGAGCGGTGGCGTGGATAGCTCGTATAGCGCGTTTCTTTTGCGCCAAAATTACGAAGTCTATGGCATTTATCTAAAATTGCACGATAATGAGAAAAAACACAAGTTTTTTATCCAAAAATGCGAAAAAGTCGCGCAAAATCTAAATATCGATTTTCGCATTTTGGATTTGCGCGAGGCATTTAAGGCAAAAGTCTATGATTATTTTATAGATTCGTATAAAAACGCCCAAACGCCCAATCCCTGCGCTATGTGTAATCCAAATATCAAATTTGGGCTAGGCTTAGAACGCGCCCTAGATTTAGGGTGCGAATTTATTGCAAGTGGGCATTATGCGCAAATCGCGCAGGTGGAGGGCAAAAACTACATTAAAGAAGCGGTGGATAAGAGCAAAGACCAAAGCTACTTTTTGTTTGGAATCTCGCAATTTGCCAAAGATAGGCTGATTTTCCCACTTGGCGATAAGCTAAAAGAAAATGTCAAAAAAGAGGCATTTGCTGCAATGCCGTGGTTTGGGGAGTTAGAGGAATACAAAGATTCGCAAGAGATTTGCTTTGTGGAAAAAGACTACATTGAAACGCTAAAAAATGAAGTGGATATCGAGCAAAAAGGCGCGATTGTGGATAGAAATGGTAATCAAATCGGCACACACAAGGGCTATATGCAATATACCATCGGCAAACGCAAGGGGCTTGACATTCCGCTTTCGCTAAAGGCGCAGTATGTGGTGGCAATCGATGCGCAAAAAAATGAAATCATCGTGGGCGATAAGGCGGACTTGCTAAAGAGAGAAATTATCGCAAAGTCGCTTACGCCCTGCGATTTGGTTGAGGGCGAATATAGCATAAAGATTCGCTATCGCAGTCAAGCGGTGAAGGCGCATTTGAGATTTAGTGGTGAGATGATTTATGCAACGCTACTAGAGCCCGTGTATGGCGTGGCAAACGGGCAGGGGCTAGTAATCTATAAAGATGACATAGTGCTAGGGGGAGGATTTATCGAATCGTCTTTGTAAGCGCGACAATTTGTTCTTGGGTATGCAATTTCGCTAGACTTTGCTAAATTTCTGGCGTTCGCAGACACCAAGTCTAGTCTCACGCCCGAATTTTTCTACAAATACAAAACCTCCTCCACCGCAATTACTTCGATTGCTATTCGCAACGCGAATCGGTTACGAATCAAACGCAAAATTACAACATTTCATCATTGCGAGGCGAATCGCAGATTCGGCAAAGCAATCCAAAACATATTGTCATACTGAGCGAAACGAAGTGTAGCGAAGTATCCAAATCTAGCGAATTTAAAAAATAGTCGAATCAATGACCCAAAAGCGAATCAAAACAGCCTCGCTTGGTGGATTAGGTTTATGGTGGTAGGAAGGACTCTACTTTTGGCAAAAGCCAAAAGTAGCAAAAACTTTTATGTGGATACTTCGCCTTTTTCAAAGGCTCAGTATGACGGAGTGGGCAGATTCGCATTTCGTGCGGATTTTATTTTTTTGATTGCCACAATTCGGCGTTGTTGATTCTTGCAACGATGCGGTAGAATGCATAGATTCGCCCTTGCAATGGCAAATCACACGCGAATCTCACGCGAATCTAATTCATATATTTCCTAAACACCGCTATGGCGTTATCTAGCGTGGCTTTGGATTGATTGATTTGGGCGGTGGATTTAGTGCTTAACTCCACAAACTTATCCTTAAGCGCGATATATTTGCTTTGCGCATTTTTGTTCGCACCTGCCTTTTGCAACTCATCATTTGCCTCCATTAGCTCCACTTCTATCGCTTGGACTTTTTGCATAATGGAGCTAACCTTTTGCCCCTGCTCTGCGCCACTTTTGGAGGCTTTGGCGACTTCGCTAATCTTTGCTACGCGCTCATCTAGCCCCTTTTGCAAGGTTACAAATGTGATTGAGCTATCAAAATATCCCTTTAGCGCGGTGCTATACTCATCTCGCGCCTTTTGTATGGCGTCTTTAGCGGATTTAACGCTATCTTGCGCTCCGTCATTGCCACAAACGCCACATATTGCAAACGCCACGCACAACGCCATAACCGCGAATCTTTTTATCATTTAAATCCTTTTGTTTTGCCAAAATAAAAGTGCATTGTAGTAAAGTAGAGACTTTTTAATCCACAAGTGAGATTCAAGGAATCCAAAGGCGACTCCACGCCAAAAGCGTGGAATCTTTAGGCTTATAGATACCCTGCGATTAGGGCTAGGAAATATCCAGCCACACAAGAAGTAAATACGCCAATTAGCCCGGGGATAATGAAGCTGTGGTTAATCACAAATCGCCCGATATGCGTTGTCCCAGAGCGGTCAAACTGAATTGTCGCTAGGTCGCTTGGATAAGTCGGTAAAATGTAGTAGCCATAGCACGCTGCAGCGAAGGCTACGATTATGCCCGGCTCCACGCCAATACCTAGTGCGAGTGGCACGAATGCCGCTAGTGCCGCCGCTTGTGAATTAACGAATTTAGAGATTAAAAGTAGCATTACCGCGTAAGTCCAAGGGTGTTCTTGCACCACGCCACCAAGTGCTTCTTTTAGCATCGGTGTATGCACGGCAAACATTGAATCCGCCATCCACGAAATCCCAAACACAGCCACCATCGCAATCATACCTGATTTGAAAATGGCGTTGTTGCCTATGTCGCTGACTTTGACTTTGGTAAAAATCACAAGCGCAGAACCAGCCATAAGCATAAACATTTGAATCACCGCAACCATACTCATAGGTTTCATTACGCCTTTGCCATTGTCAAACGCAGGGCGCAACTCGCTGAAAATCCCTAGCAACGCCACTAGCGCAATCGAGCCTAAGAAAATCCACATTGCAGTCCATTGAATCATAGGAAGTTTTTGCCCCATAAGCGTTTTGCTCTCGCCATAGACATATTCTTTGAATTTGGGGTCTTTTAGCTTTTCTTGGAATTCCTCATCTTTATCCAAATCTTTGCCTCTAAACCACGAGTAAATTCCCACGCATAGCACACCAAATGCACCGCTTGGAATGGTGATTTGCAATAGATTCACATATCCATCAAATCCCTCCAAATGCTTTACGCCCGGTGCCAAAAGCATAGCAGTTAAGCTCACCACCGCCACGCTCACAGGTGAGCAGATGATTCCCATTTGCGAAGCAATCGAAGCCCCAGCCATAGGACGCTCTGGGCGGATATTGTTTTTAATCGCAATGTCATAGATGATAGGCATCATCGTATAGACGACATGCCCAGTCCCGCAGAGAATGGTAAGAAACCAAGTTACAAAAGGTGCTAAAATCGTTAGAAACTTAGGATTGCGCCTCAAAATTCGCTCCGCGATTTGTAGCATAACATCAAGCCCACCGCTTGAGAGCAAAGTCGCACTCGCCGTAACCACGCAAAGAATGGCGAAAATCACATCGATGCTTGGTTTGCCCGGCTTGACATTAAACAAAAATGTTAGGACGAAAATCCCAATCCCGCCGAGCAACCCAAGAGCAATCCCGCCCTTTCTCGCGCCGTAAAATAGACAGATTAAAACGATTATAAGCTGAATTGCAAACTGCTTACCATCGCTTAGTGAAGTAAGAAAATCCATAAAATCCTCCTAATTGAAAGTGTGTTGTGTAGTTTGTAACCAAAATACAACGCAGAATTTTAAAGTTATTTTCTTTAAGGTTTTCTTAAGTAGGGGGGGGGAATTTTAAAAAAAATGTAAATTTTTTGTATTTTTTTGTGATAAATGTGGCGAATCTTACGCATTGCACGAGTAAAAATCGCGCAATGCCATAAAGATTTTGCTTAAAGTAGCGTGAATCTTAGTCAATTATGCCACAAGCCATTCTAGCACCGCCACCGCCGAGTGCTGCTGGATTGTCGCTGTGATTGTCGCCACCGAAATGAATCATCAAAGCGTGTTTTTTGATTTCTTTTAAATCTTTTAGTTTTGGCGCAAGGACGGGATTATTTGCATTGCCGTCTTTATCTACAAAAAGTGCTGGTAAATCGCCTTTATGTCCTTTATCGTCCCAAGGAAACGAATGATTCGTTGTTTTTTCTGGGTCCCAATGTCCTCCCGCTTTCATTCCTAGCCCTTTGTCAGTCGCGCCACAATCGGCATTTTCGTGGATATGAAATCCGTGAATCCCCGCCTCTAGCCCTTTTAGATTCGGGCATCCACAGCAGCGGAAATCTTAGCTGCACAGGAGGCCTTGGCTCCATCGCAGATGATTCCGGAAACGATTGCCAGGGAATTGACGATGGTGTGGGCAATAACTTCATAATCCCCGCCGTAAAGGTAAGCGATTCCGGCACCGCTTCCGCAGCCTGCACTTACCGCACCGCAGTAGGCGGAAAGGGTTCCAATTCCGGTTTTCAGGTGAATGGTCACAAGATTGGACAGCACCAGGGCACGGAGCATTTTGTCATGGGAAACCTGCAGTTCCTTTGCAAATTCAATAACCGGAATGCTGGCGGTCATTCCCTGATTGCCGCTTCCCGATTTGATCACTACCGGAAGCTCGCAGCCATTCATTCGGGCATCTGAGCCTGCTGCCGCCTTGACTCTGGCGCG
>JBNMJF010000087.1:0-7091 GCA_050873665.1 Helicobacteraceae bacterium | reverse complement strand
TTCTAAATCTCACAAAATTTTTCACGCAAAACTTGACAATGATAGACTAAAGTTATATAATGCCGTTTCTATAAATTTATTTTATAAATCTAATATAAAGGATTGCAAATGAATATCTTTGAAAAACTCACAAATCAATTTAGAGAAACGCTAGATTCGAGCCTAGCACTCGCACTTAGTTTTAAAAATCAAGAGGTTGAAGTCGCGCATTTGGCTTTTAGTTTATTATCAAACTCAAATTCTGTCCTAAGCACCGCGCTAAATAAGCTAAATGTCGATAAAAATGCCCTGACACTCGAGCTTAAAAGCCTTATCGACACTTTTCCTAAAAGCTCCAATGTCAGCAAGGACAATCTTAGCATTTCTAAAAATCTGCTAAATAGCCTAGAATCCGCGCTTGGATTTGCCACGCAAAATGGCGATAAATTTATCGCAGTGGATTGCTTTATCATCGCAAACCTTAGCAACGCGCCGTTTTCTAATATTTTCAAAAAATATATGGATTTAAACGAGCTGAAAAAAACGCTTGAATCAATGCGTGGTGGCGCGAAAATCGATAGCAACTCAAGCGATGAAAATTTGGAGTCGCTTGAAAAATACGGCATTGATTTGACGAAAAAGGCGTTAGATGGGGAGCTTGACCCTGTGATTGGGCGCGATGAGGAGATTGAGCGAATGATGCAGATTTTGATTCGCAAGACTAAAAATAATCCTATTCTCTTAGGCGAACCCGGGGTGGGGAAAACGGCTGTGGTAGAGGCTTTGGCGCAACGAATCGTAAATAAAGATGTCCCCATTTCACTGCAAAATAAGCGCATAGTCGCCCTTGATATGAGTGCGCTAATCGCGGGTGCGAAGTATCGTGGCGAGTTTGAGGATAGGCTAAAGGCGGTGGTAAATGAAATCAAAAAAAGTGGCAATGTGATTTTGTTTATCGATGAGATTCACACCATTGTGGGGGCTGGAGCGAGTGAAGGTTCAATGGACGCTGCAAATATCTTAAAACCAGCCCTTGCCCGTGGCGAAATGCATACAATCGGCGCGACTACGCTAAAAGAATATCGCAAATATTTTGAGAAAGATATGGCGTTGCAAAGGCGATTTCAGCCCATAAATTTAGATGAGCCAAGCCAAAATGAGGCGATTCATATGCTTCGCGGGATTAAGGAAAAGCTAGAAACGCACCATAATGTCCGCATTTTAGATTCGGCAATTGTGGCTGCTGTGCGCCTATCCGCGCGATATATCACGGATAGATTTTTGCCCGATAAGGCGATTGATTTAATCGATGAGGCGGCAAGTGAGATTCGTTTGCAAATCGAATCTTCCCCCGCCGAGCTACTTGCAATCAAGCGCAATATCGCGAATTTAGAGGTGGAAAAGGAAGCGTTGAACTTGGAGGGCAAAAAAAATAAACCGCGCTTAGATGAGATTAGCAAAGAGTTAGAATCTGCCAAAGAAAAGCAAAGCGCGTTAGAAGCGCAGTTTCAAAACGAAAAGGCGATTTTTAATGAGATTAGCGCGCTAAAAAATGAAATCGATTCGCTCCGCACAAAATCGCAGTTTGCAAAGCAAAATGGAGAGTTTAACAAGGCTGCTGAGATTGATTATGGGAGCATTCCGCAGTGCGAATCTAAGATTAAGGATTTGGAGGCGAAATGGGATAAAATGGTAGCGGCTGGGACTTTGCTAAAAAATAGCGTTACAGAGGAGAGCGTGGCGGAGGTGGTTAGCAAGTGGAGTAAGATTCCAGTGAAAAAAATGCTGACAAGCGATAGGGAGCGCATTTTGAATATGGAGGGCGAATTGCAAAAAAGCGTGGTGGGGCAAGATGAGGCATTAAGTGCCATTTCACGCGCAATCAAGCGCAATAAAGCTGGGCTAAGCGCGGGAAATCGCCCTATTGGTAGCTTTTTATTCTTAGGACCAACGGGCGTGGGCAAAACGCAGAGCGCAAAAAGCCTTGCAAATTTTCTTTTTGATAGCCAAAAGGCACTCATTCGCATTGATATGAGCGAATATATGGAAAAACACGCCGTTTCACGCTTAGTGGGCGCACCTCCGGGCTATGTAGGCTATGAAGAAGGCGGTATTTTAACAGAGGCAGTGCGTAGAAAGCCCTATTCTGTGGTGCTTTTTGATGAGATTGAAAAGGCGCACCCCGATGTTTTTAACATTTTGCTACAAGTGCTTGATGATGGGCGACTCACCGATAACAAGGGCGTTGTGGTGGATTTTTGCAATACGATTATCATTTTGACTTCAAATATCGCAAGTGATAAGATTATGGAGCTAAGCGATAGGGTGGCTAGGGAAAAAGCCGTGAATGATGAGCTAAAAAAATACTTTAAGCCAGAGTTTCTAAACCGAATCGATGATATTGTGATATTTAATCCGCTTGGAAAGGCGCAAATCACGCAAATAGTGGATATTATGTTTGAATCCATTGCCAAAATCGCCGCGCAAAAAAATATCCGCATTTCACTAACGCAAAGCGCAAAAGAGCTGATTGCTGAAATCGGCTTTGATGCGGTGTTTGGTGCGCGTCCGCTAAAAAGGGCATTGCAAATGGAAGTGGAGGATAGGCTAAGTGAGATGATTTTGCGCGATGAAGTGAGCGAGGATTCGAGCGTAGAATTTGACGCAAAAGATGGAAAAATCGTAGCGAAAGTGAAATAAGATTTTAGGCGAATCTATGCGATTCGCCCTTGCGAATCCTAGCGAATCTTAAGGCAAAATTTGCCGTTATTGCGAGACTTGCCTTTAGGCAATGCGTGGCAATCCAAACAAAATAAATAATTTCGTCATACTGAGCGGAACGCAGTGTAGCGAAGTATCCAAATCACACGAATCTGAATTATGGGCGAATCAATGACCCAAAAGTGAATCAAAATAACCTTACTTGGTAGATTAGAGTCTATGGGTTAGGGAGGATTCTACTTTTGGCAAAAGCCAAAAGTAGCAAAAACTTTAATAAGGATTCGCACTTCGTGCAAATTTTATTTTTGGATACTTCGGCGACAAAGTCGCCTCAGTATGATAAAATAGGACGCGAATCAAATAGCCTAAAAACTAAAAGTATATCGCGCTAGAATGTTATAAGTTTGCCTGAATGTTTGTTTAAGTTTGATTGTTGTTCCTGCGTTATCATAAGAATAATCAACCATTTTCACAGGCAAAAATGGCACTCTAGCCACTAATTCTATGCCGTGATGAGTGGCAATATTCGTGCGTAAGCCTACATTTAGCCAAATATTAAAGGCTGTATCATTAAATTTTATTCCTTCTGTCGTATAGAAACTTTTAAAATCGCTAATAAATTTACCCGCTAAAGTTGTCCCGCCAATTCCAAATCCTACGAATCCACCAAAATCCGCGATTTCTGTAGAGACAAAATTACCCAAGAAATCCACATTTACGCCATAATTGATTGTCGTAATTTCAGCATTCTTTACAGGAACTCCTACGGTTTCGCCAATCAAGTAAAAGTCGCTAGAGTTAATGTTGTGATAAATATCCAAATTTGCATAATAGCGAAGTCCTAAATATTCGTTAAAGAATTGCTTATACCCCGCTACAAATCCATAACTTGCGCCATTTGCACTTACTTTATATTTATCCGTTGCGTTTGTATTTTCATTAGTAGTCTCTTGAAGCATTTTCGCATCGCCATAGCCTACGCCAATTCCTACGAATCCACCGCTTTCCTCAGCAAACGCGATATTTGCGCCACCTAACAATAATGCTAAACTAATTGCGATTTTGGGGAGTGTGTGAGAGTTTGTGAAGTGCGAATCTGCCTTTAACCTATTCTGCCCCCCCCCTATTTGTGAAATTTTGTTGCATAATTTTCTCCTTATGTTGAATTTGATTTATAGATTCGCCAAAGCAACAACCGCGAATCCATAAGGCGAAATTGTAGCATAAAAATTGGGGAATTTTGGGTTTTATTTAATTTTTAGTGATTTAAGATTCTAACCTCGCTAGTAGATTAGAGTCTAGGGGTTAGAGAGAGATTCTACTTTTTGCGAAAGCAAAAAGTAGCAAAAACTTTTATAAGGATTTTTGATTTGATTTGTTTGGATTGCTTCGACATTTTTGCAAAAGTCTTGCAATGACAAATTATTACAAAATTGTATTCACCCAAATCGTAAATTTTCGTATTCCGTGGGGATTAAATAATCCTCCGTGCGAATCAAATCCTTATAGATTCCCGCCTCAAAGCCCATTTCAAAAAGCCGATTTAGCGCCCTTATTTGCGTCTCATTTAGGGCAATGGATTCATTATTCGCATACATATTTAGGTAAGTCTCTAGCGCAGATTCATCTACGCGGACTTTATCCCGTAGCATTTTTGATAAAATCTTTTTATTATTCACAGCCACGCGCACGGCGCAAGTAAGCAATTTTTGGCACTCTATCGCGCGTAGCAAGGGGATTGAGCGCAAAATCGCCATTCCACCAAGTGGCAAGGGCAAGGATTCACGAGCAAAATCCACCCATATATCCCACAAATGCGCCTCCACCTCTAACTCATCGCTAAAATCTAAAATCGATTCGTGTATCAGCACCCCCGCATCGACTTCGCCTTTTAGCACCGCGCTCTCAATGTCTAAGAAATTTTTATACACAATTTTGGCGTCCTTGTAGCGCATCTTAAAAATCATCGCATTTGTCGTGTATGCGCCACTTAGCGCGACTTTGAAATGCCTTTTTAGGCTCACACCTTTGCGCTTGATAATCTTTGGTCCATAGCCGTTGCCAAAGCTCATCGCCGTATTTAAAAGCGCGTAATTATCCTTGATAAACGGATACGCGCCAAAAGAAATCGCACTGATTGGATATTTACACTCTAATGCGCCTTTATTCAAAGTCTCAATATCCAGCGCGACATTGCTAAAGCGAATATTTTTACTCCCCACCCACCCATAAAAAAGCGCGTAATACATAAAAATATCATCGGCATCGGGCGAATGTGCTACCAAAATCTTACTCAAAATCTGTCCTTTTAAAATTTTAATGTAAATTTTAACCAAAATTAGCGTAGAATCTCGCAAAATTTTTAAAAAAATGAAAGGTAAAAATATGGAGCAAAAGATTGACAAAGAAAAGCAAAAGGCGATAGAGTTAGCATTAAAGCAAGTCGATAAAGCCTTTGGCAAAGGGGCTTTGATAAGGCTTGGTGATAAGCAAACAGAAAAGATTGATAGCATTTCAACAGGCTCACTCGGGCTAGATTTGGCACTAGGAATCGGCGGAATCCCGCGAGGGCGAATCGTAGAAATCTATGGTCCTGAATCTAGCGGAAAAACAACGCTAAGTTTGCAAATCACCGCAGAGTGCCAAAAGCAAGGCGGAATCTGCGCCTTTATAGACGCAGAACACGCGCTTGATGTTTATTACGCCAAAAAAATGGGCGTAGATGTGGAAAATCTCTATGTCTCGCAACCCGATTACGGCGAACAAGCATTAGAGATTTTAGAGACTTTGACGCGCAGCGGCGGGATTGACTTAATCGTGGTGGATTCGGTGGCGGCACTCACGCCAAAAGCGGAGATTGACGGCAATATGGGCGATGCGCATGTGGGGCTTCAAGCTAGGCTTATGAGCCAAGCACTGCGTAAAATCACAGGCACACTGCATCGTATGAATACCACCGTGATTTTTATCAATCAGATTCGTATGAAAATCGGCACGATTGGCTATGGCAACCCAGAAACGACCACAGGCGGGAATGCGCTGAAATTCTACTCAAGTGTGCGAATCGATGTGCGCCGAATCGCAAGTTTAAAACAAAACGAACAAGCAATCGGCAACCGCGTCCGCGCCAAAGTCGTCAAAAACAAAGTCGCACCACCATTTAGGGAGGCGGAATTTGACATAATGTTTGGCGAGGGAATCTCACGGCTTGGGGAAATAATCGATTATGGCGTGAAATTAGACATCATCGATAAATCTGGCGCGTGGTTTAGCTATCAAGACAAAAAACTTGCGCAAGGCAAGGAAAATTCAAAGATTTTCTTAAAAGAAAATCCAAAAATCGCCGATGAAATCGAGGCAAAAATCAAAGAGCAAATTGGCGCAAATGATGAAATCATCGAATTTGTCGATGAAAATGCGGACGATTCGGGCGATGAGAAGTAGAGATTCGTGGGCAGATTTAAGCGTTTTGGCGCGAATCAAAGCAGATTCACGCGAATCTAAAAATTCAAAATAAAGGACACAAAATGACTTACATTGATGATATTTTCGCAGATGAGGTGTTAGACAGCAGGGGCAATCCCACGATTCGCGTGAGCGTTACGCTAAGCGATGATACTTCGTGCAGTGCGATTGTGCCTAGTGGCGCATCTACGGGCAAAAGAGAGGCTTTGGAGTTGCGAGATGGCGACAAAGCGCGATTTAAAGGCAAGGGCGTTCTAAAGGCTTGTGAAAATGTCAATACCAAAATCGCAGAGGCACTAATCGGCACTTCGCCCTTTAATCAAGGCGACATTGATAAGCTAATGCGCGAAATTGATGGCACGGAAAATTACAGCAAATTGGGCGCAAATGCCGTGCTTGGCACTTCTATGGCAGTGGCAAAGGCAGCATCAGCCACGCTTCAAATCCCGCTATATCGCTACATTGGCGGGATTAACGCAAATATTCTCCCCGCGCCTATGCTAAATATCATAAATGGCGGTAGCCACGCGGATAACAATGTGGATTTTCAAGAATATATGATTATGCCACTTGGCTTTGAATCGTTTAGAGACGCGCTCCGTGCGAGTAGCGAAGTGTATGGTGAGCTAAAAAATATCCTAAAATCAAACGGACATATCACAAGTATCGGCGATGAGGGCGGATTCGCACCAAATCTTAAAAACAACGAAGAGCCTATTGAGCTAATTTTGAAAGCAATCAAAGGCGCGGGATACAAGGACGGAGAGCATTTTGCAATCGCGCTAGATATTGCAAGTAGCGAGTTTGTCGATGATAAATTCAACTATCGCTTGGGCGCGGAAAATCGAGTGTTGAGCAGTGCCGAGCTAGTGGCATACTACGAAAATCTCTGCGCGAAATATCCTATCGTATCTATCGAGGACGGG
>JBNMJF010000086.1:0-7148 GCA_050873665.1 Helicobacteraceae bacterium | reverse complement strand
TAAATAATACGGATATTGTTGATGTAAAAATCGAGGATTCGATTACGGACAGCTATTTGGATTACTCGATGAGTGTGATTGCAGGACGCGCACTGCCTGATGCAAAAGATGGCTTAAAGCCCGTGCATAGGCGAATCTTATACGCAATGCACGAGCTAGGCGTAACTTCTAACGCGGCGTATAAAAAGAGTGCTAGAATCGTGGGCGATGTCATCGGTAAATACCACCCGCACGGCGATACGGCGGTTTATGATGCGCTTGTTAGAATGGCGCAGGATTTTTCTATGCGATTAGAGCTAGTCGATGGGCAGGGCAACTTTGGCTCGATTGATGGCGATAGCGCGGCGGCTATGCGTTACACCGAAGCGCGTATGACAAAAGTCGCTGAGGAATTGTTGCGCGACATTGACAAGGATACGGTGGATTTTGTCCCAAACTACGATGATACCTTGCAAGAACCAGATATTATGCCTACGCGTGTGCCGAATCTTTTGATAAATGGCTCAAGCGGAATCGCCGTAGGTATGGCGACAAATATTCCCACACACCGAATCGATGAAGTGATTGACGCGTTAATTTATTTGGTGGATAATGAAAACGCGGATTTGGATTCGATAATGGATTTTATTGTGGGACCAGATTTCCCCACAGGTGGCATTATCTTTGGCAAACAAGGCATAAAGGAATCTTACCGCACAGGCAGAGGCAAAATAAAGATTCGCGCCAAAACACACATTGAGAAAACCAAACAGCGCGATGTGATTATCATCGATGAGTTGCCATACCAAGTCAATAAAGCGCGTTTGGTGGAGCAAATCAACGAACTTGCCAAAGAAAAAGTCATTGAAGGCATTTATGAAGTGCGCGATGAAAGCGATAGAGACGGGATTCGCGTGGTGATTGAGCTAAAAAAAGACGCGATGAGCGAGATTGTGCTAAATCATCTCTTTAAAACCACGCCAATGGAGACGACTTTTGGCATTATAATGCTTGCGATAAATAACAAAGAGCCTAAGATTTTCACGCTTTTGGAATTGTTGCATTTATTTTTAAATCATCGCCGAACGATTGTGATTCGCCGAAGCCTTTTTGAGCTAGACAAAGCAAGGGCGAGAGCGCATATCTTAGAGGGGCTAAAAATCGCGCTAGATTCGATTGATAAGGTTATAAAGCTAATTCGTAGCTCCGCAGATGCGCAAGTGGCAAAAGATGGGCTGATGAATGACTTTAACTTAAGCGAAGCACAAGCAAAAGCGATTTTAGATATGCGATTGCAACGCTTAACAGGACTAGAACGCGATAAAATCGAGGCTGAGTATAAGCAACTTTTGGCTGAAATTGAGCGACTAAGTGCCATTTTAAAAAGCCAAGATAAGCTAAATGGCATCATAAAAGCTGAGCTAAAAGAGATAAAAGATAAGTTTTCTACTCCGCGCCTAACGCAAATCGAAGATGATTATGAAGCAATCGATATTGAAGATTTGATTCCCAATGAGCCTGTGGTGGTTACGATGAGCCACAGAGGATATGTCAAACGCGTTGCGCTAAAGACTTATGAAAAGCAAAATCGCGGTGGCAAGGGCAAAATCAGTGGCAATACGCACGATGATGACTTTATTGAATCATTCTTTGTCGCAAACGCACACGATACGATTATGTTTATCACAAATCGTGGGGTGCTTTATTGGCTAAAGGTTTATAAGATACCCGAAGCTTCACGCACGGCGATTGGAAAGGCGGTTGTGAATCTTATTAGCAAAGAGCAAGATGAAAAGATTATGGCAACTATCACAACCACCGACTTTGGCGCGGATAAATCGCTCGTATTTTTCACTAAAAATGGCGTGATAAAGCGGACGAATCTTAGCGAATACGGCAATGTCCGCAATGTCGGCATTCGCGCTATCAATTTAGATGAAAATGATGAGTTAATCGCAGTGCGAATCACCACGCCAAACACGCAAAATATCCTAATTGCCACCTACAAAGGCTATGCGATTAAATTCCCGCTTGAAATCGTGCGTGAGCAAGGGCGCGTTAGTCGCGGTGTAACAGGCATTCGCTTTAAAAGCAAAGATGATTTTGTGGTGGGCGCGATTATGATTGATAGCGAAGATGACAAAATCCTTAGCGTAAGTGAGCAAGGCATCGGTAAGCAGACTTTAGCGAAAGAATATCGCATCACAAATCGCGGTGGCAAGGGCGTAATCGCTATGAAGCTAAATGAGCGCACGGGCAATCTTGTCAATGTGCTAAGCCTTGAAAATAATAATTTGGACTTAATGCTTTTGACAAGTTCTGGAAAAATGATTCGCGTAGAGACGGACAAAATCCGCGATACAAGTCGCAATGCAAGTGGCGTGAAACTCATAACGCTAGAGAAAAAAGACAAAGTCGTGCATATCTCGCAATGCCAAAAAGAAGAAAAAGATTTAGATGAATCAAGCGAAGATTCGGGCGAATCAAACGAATCAAACAATTCAAGCGTGGAATCAAGCGAAAATAATGAATAGATTTTTAGGAATTTTGGTGGTTTTATTGTTTTTAGATTCAGCGCAAGGTGTGGAATTTGGTGAAAATAAATCCGCACGAAGTGCGAATCCTTGCAAAAGTTTTTGCTACTTTTTGCTTTCGCAAAAAGTAGAGTCCCCCTTACCTTTAAACCCTAATCCACAAAACAAGGTAGATTCGCAGAATTTAGCGCAAATATCTAATAACAAAGATGAATTCATCATCTCCTACCGCGCGATTATGAAAAATAATGTCCTAATCGGCGAGGAATTCAAAGTTGCAAAAGCACTAACGACTAGCCAAAATCCCACCATTATCGCGCAATGCGACATTATCGAATTTAGCCCCGATGATTCGCATATAAAAACGCTAAAGCAAAATCAAAGCGCGATTTTAGAGTGCATTGAGAGAGAGCTAAAAAGCAAAATCCGCGATGATGTGAAATCCATAAATAACGAAGTTCGCACAAAGACGACTTACAAAATCCCAGCGCAACGCATTTTGCTTGATAGGCAACGCTCCAAAATCCACATTATAGGACAAAAATGAATATAGTTATAGTTGATGATGATATAAATATGCGAAAAAGCCTTGAGAATACGCTTAGCGAGTATGATGAGTTTAAGATTACTAGCTTTAGGAATGCCAAGGACGCGCTAAAGCGCATTGATAGCATTGAGTGCGATTTGATTATCACAGATATTAGAATGCCAGATATTGATGGCATTGAGTTTTTGCGCCGTTTAGGCGGGAAATATGATGCGATTATCATTACGGCGTATGCGGAGATGAATCTTACTATCGAGGCGTTGCGCCTTGATATTGTGAAAGATTTTTTTATCAAAACGGATTTAAATATTGACTTACTTGTCAAGGCGATAAAGCGCACAAGGACGGCAAAATTAGTTACTTCCAAAGTCCCGCAAAAACCGCAAGGCGAAATAAAAATGGACGGCAAAAACTTAGCCCAAGTCAAAAATCTCGCCCTAAAATCCGCCAAAAGCGATGCAAGTGTTTTATTACTAGGCGAATCTGGCGTAGGCAAAGAAGTCTTTGCGAAGTTCATACACGCAAATTCTGCCAGAGCAAACGCGCCATTTGTGGCAATCAATATGGCAGCATTACCTGAAAATCTCCTTGAATCCGAACTCTTTGGCTATGAAAAAGGCGCATTCACAGACGCCACCGCGCCCAAACAAGGGCTATTTGAGAGCGCAAACAATGGGACAATCTTTTTAGATGAAATCGGCGAAATGCCACTCGCACTCCAAGCAAAGCTACTTCGCGCCTTGCAAGAAAAAGAAATAATGCGACTAGGCGGGACAAAAAGCATAAAAATCAATGTCCGATTCATCTCTGCCACAAATGCAAACATTAGCGACAAAATCGCAAATCACGCTTTTAGAGAGGATTTGTTTTATCGGCTAAATACGATTCCTATCACCATTCCGCCCTTGCGTGAGCGAAAAGATGAGATTTTAAGCATTGCGGAGGCGCATTTGCAAAAAACTGCGGCGCATTATGATTGTGGCAAAAAAGAGCTAAGCAAAGAGGCGCAGGAGGCATTGCTAGAATATCCGTGGCACGGGAATATACGGGAGCTTTTGAGTATCGTTGAACGCGCGGTTGTGATAAGCGATGGGGAGAAAATCACCAAAGATGATTTGTTTTTGGAGCATCGCAATGTGAAAAGTGGCGCAAAAAGGCTTGATGAAATGGAGAGAGAGTTTATCAAAGAAGCATTAGCGCAAAATGGTGGCGATGAGGCGAAAACGGCGGATATGTTAGGAATGGATAAAAAAGTGTTAAAAAGCAAAATCGCAAGGTTTGGGCTGTGAGCGGACAATTCGCTCTTGGGCGCACCTTTCGCACTTGTGAAAATTTTTGGGAATCAACAGACTTTAGTCTAGTTTTATCCCAAAAATTTTCACAAGACACAAAATTTCCACCGCAATTTCTTCCGTTGAGATTCTGCGTTAAAGCGCAGAATCTAGTGAAAAATAAATCAAAAAAACCACTTAAAAGTTTTTGCTACTTTTTACTTTTGCAAAAAGTAGAATCTCCCCTACCCTTAAACCTTAATTTACCCAATAGAGTAGATTCGCAGAATCCACAACAAAGAAATAGCCTATGATTCTTAGCATTGAAAGCAGTTGCGATGATAGCTCCCTCGCGCTAACAAGCATAAAAACGCGCGAAATCCTATTTCACCAAAAAATCTCGCAAGACGACAGCCACGCAAAATACGGCGGTGTCGTCCCTGAAATCGCCTCGCGTTTGCATTCCGTGCATTTGCCAAAAATCTTACAAAGATTAAGCGACAACTTTGACTTACGCCAAGTCCGCGCTATCGCCGTAACCACCGAGCCCGGACTTAGCGTCTCACTGCTTGAAGGCGTAATGATGGCAAAGGCACTTAGCCTTGCGCTCAACGCCCCGCTAATTGCCGTAAATCACTTGCAAGGGCATATCTACTCGCTATTTTTGGGGACGGAGGCGATTTTCCCGCTATCCATTTTATTGCTCTCAGGCGGACATAGCCTAATCATCGAAGCGCAAAGCCACACAGAGTTAAAAATCATCGCCACCACGCTTGATGACAGCTTTGGCGAGGCATTTGACAAAGTGGCAAAAATGCTATCCTTAGGCTATCCCGGCGGGGCAATCGTGGAGTCTTGTGCCAAAAATGCGGTGCAAAAAAACATAACATTTCCCATTCCGCTAAACGATTCGGCGCAATGCAAAAATATCGCATTTAGTTTCTCAGGGTTAAAAAACGCCGTGCGTTTAAAAATCGAAGAGTTAGATTCGCGCAACGATTTTGGCGAATCTGCCGAATCTAGTGCCAAAATAAGCCAAATAAATGAGATTTGCTACGGATTTCAAAAATCCGCAATCGCCCACATTATCCAAAAAACGCGCCTTTATTTTGAGCGTGAATCACAGCGCGAATACGAATCGAGCGAATCTAGCAAATCTAGTGGCGAATCCAAAATCCGCCATTTTGGCGTTGTAGGCGGTGCAAGTGCAAATCTAGCCTTGCGCGATGAGCTACAAAAATTAGCGCAAATTTTTGACAAAGAAATCCTTTTTGCGCCATTAGAATTTTGTAGCGATAATGCCGCAATGATAGGCAGATGCGCGGTTGAATCTTATCATTTAGGCGAATTTACCGCATTAGAAAACCTAAGCATTTCGCCCAAAAATACGCGCTTTTAGGGATTTAGTAAGATTTATAAATAAGATTCGCCCCTAGATTTGTGGGCGTTTCGCCCTAAATCACCCACAGATTCGCTTAAGATTCGCACGAATCTAACAGCAACTCTTTTGCAACTTCATCGCGTTTGTTACGCCCTAGCAGATATTCCACGATTGCCAAAGCGAAAAGAGGCGCACTTGCGGGTCCATTTGCGGTGATGATATTTTCATCTACCACCACTTTTTCTGCGCAATATTTCGCACTTGAAGTGATTGAATTTTCACAGCTTGGGTAGCACGAAAATTTATTTTTTAGCACACCTGCCTTGCCTAGCACGATAGGCGATGCGCAAATCGCCGCCACTAACGAACCTTGCGCGTTTAAGTCCTGCAACGCCTTAATCACAAAGCTATCTTTGCAAAGATTTTGCATTCCCACATATCCACCAGCAAGGGTGATTGCGCTAAATTCGCTTATGTCTAGCGAATCTAATTTGCACTCCGCTTTTAACGCAATATTATGCGCCCCACGCACACATTCATCGCGCCCAGCCAAAGCCACGCTAAGCCCTGCTCTACGCAAAATATCCACAATGCTAACTAGCTCAATTTCCTCAAATCCTTGCAACATTGGCACTAAAACTTTTGGTGCTGAATCGCTCATAATTGCTCCTTTGATAAAATTTCGCAAATATTATGGCAAATCTTATCTTAAAATTTTGGGCTTACCAAACGACTCTCCACTCAAACCCACCCCCATTACTAATCACTCTATCTCCATAGTTACCATAGTAAGCTACACTAAACTCCATATCAAAGTCTTTAGCATTTAGCACATAGCTACCACTTAGATTTGCGTAGCCTAACACTTTGTCATTATCAAGCACCATATCCACACTATGATTTAATGCACTTAGGCGAATCTGTGATTTTGCTAGTTTATTAGCTGTTACATTGCCTTTAAGCCCAAGCATTGCATTTAGTCCCCAAATCCCAGCATTTGTATTAAAATACTTTGCATAAGTAATCCCCAAATCCACATAGATAAGATTATAGAGTGATTTTTGATAGGTTTCACTCACAGATTTATCTGCACTATTTTGCAGAGTAATTGTGTTTGATTGTAATGCCTTGTAATCAATCCCACCTTCTACTCCTAACACTCCACCACTACCAAAATTAAAGTCCTTACCATAAGCTACACTAACTCCAAATCCTAAAGTATTTGGCTTTATATTTGGTATAGTTAGCGTTTTAACTTGATTTAAGAAATAAAAGAAATCTCCCCTAGCTTTTAGATACATATCCCAAATCATATCAAATTTATAGTTTAGCCCTACATTTAGATTAAGATTTGTGACACTAAAGTCTTTATCCTTTGAATCTCCTATATTTCCATAGCTCATCATAAAGTGAGTGCCTAACACATTGCTAGGCGT
>JBNMJF010000085.1:0-7213 GCA_050873665.1 Helicobacteraceae bacterium | reverse complement strand
TCTAATGGCTAACTCCGTCATTGCAAGATTCGACAACGCCGAATCGAAGCAATCCACGCCTTGTTGTCATTGCGAGGCGATTCGGCGAATCGCCGAAGCAATCCAAAAAGAATAAAGTCCGCACGAAGTGCGAACTCGCGCCATCTCGTCATACTGAGCGAAACGCAGTGTAGCGAAGTATTCAAAATTACGCTCCACTCCGTCATTCTGAGGCGACAAAGTCGCCGAAGAATCCAAATCTAGCGAATCTGAATCATAAAAAGCGCAATGTTGCAACATTGAATCAAAGAATAATTATATAGATTCGCCTAAAGTGAGCGAATCGCCTTTGATTCACAATTTGCCAAAGTGGATACTTCGCTACGCTCAGTATGATGGGGTAAGAGTGAATTGTAGATTCGCCGAAACAATCCACGCCCTATTTTCGTCATTGCGAGACAAGCCAAAGGCTCGGTGAAACAATCCATGCCTTTTTCGTCATTGCGAGTCCTTGCGTAGCAAGGCGAAGCAATCAAAAAGCAAAAAATAGATTGTTTCGTTGCACTCGCTTTGCTCGTGCGCCTCGCAATGACGGCGAAGCGTGAAAGCCACTCCACTTTGTCATACTTGAGCGCGACAGCGCGAAGTATCCATAATAAAAGTTTTTGCTACTTTTGGCTTTTGCCAAAAGTAGAGTCTCTCTACTCTCTCGTCATTGCGAGGCGAATCACAGATTCGCCGAAGCAATTCAAACCTAATAAATCCAAAAAAATGTATCAATCATTAAAACAATCAAATCCAAACCACAAGCAAAATAAATGTCTCAAAAAGTAACATAATTTTCGCACACACAAACAATCCCAAAGCAAATCCCAAGCAAATCCGCAATCTACCCCTTTGTATCTACCAAATCCGCGTCTATGGTTTTGATGAGATTTTCGATTTCGGCGGTTTGCTTTTCATTCTCACAGATTTTCTCCCGCATTTTAAATCCCGCCTCAATCAGCGCGTATAGCTCTGGTTTGGTGGTGCGCCACCGCTGAAGTGTGCGCGTGGTGATACGCAAAATCCGCGCTTTGTCCTGCTGTGTGTATTTCAAGGGCAATCCTTTAGCATTTTGCTTTGGATTTTAATCTCGCCTTTCTTTATGTAAAATTACGACAATATTTCTATTATTTATTATTTTTTAAGAAATTATGTCGTATATTTGCATTTTTAGTTTAAATTTTCAAAAAGGAGGAAAAACAATGTTTTCTAAATTTATGGGCTTTGTAGTGGCGGTATGTGTAGGAATCGGAATCGTGGGCTGTGGTGGCGGTAAATCGCCTATTGAGGTGGAAACTTATATAGAAGATGTGGGGTTTGGGAAGTATTTAAGCCAAACATTCTATGTTCGCGTTACGGCGGTTGTCGATTCGGTAACTATCAAACGAGTCGTTGTAAATCGTGGGAATTGTGGTGATAGCGAAGTGGAGCGGACACTCTCATTTGGTGAAGCATACAAAGAGCGTATTGGCGGACAAATCGTAAATGCTGCCATTCCGCCTAATGGTTGTTCTATAAACTCTGTCAAGGAAGTGCAAGTCTTTACTGACAAAGGCGATTGGACTTTTAAATTTTAAAAATAAAGGAGAAAAAATGAAATTAGTTAAAAGCGTATTGGTAGCTATGCTACTAGGGATAATGGCGATTCAAGTGGCGTGGGCAGATGCAAATTTTGAGCTACTAAAAGCAGCAGAAAATGGGGATTTGCTTGGCGTGAAATACCAAATAGTAAAAAATGGTGTGGATGTGAATACTAAAGATAAAAAATATGGTAGCACTGCACTAATGCGAACCAAAGAATTAGAAATAGCAAAATTTTTAGTAGAAAAAGGTGCGGATGTAAATGCAAGGGATAAGGATGGATGGACTGCTTTAATGTATGATGCAAATAGAGGTTATCCATTAGAAAAAATAAAATATTTACTAGAAAAAGGGGCAGACATAAATGCCAAGAGCAAAAGTGGACGGACGGCACTAATGGTTGCTACAAAAAATGGTTTGAATCTTGTTAAATATTTACTAGAAAATGGCGCAGATATAAACGCAAGGGATAAGGATGGATGGACAGCTTTACTAGACGCTACTAATCCTGATGTTAAGTATCCTTGCGAATTATTAGAAGTTGCAAAATATTTGATAGAAAAAGGGGCAGATGTGAATGCTAAAAGTAAGAATGGTTCTACAGCTTTACTTTTTGTAAGTAAGAGTTGTGGTAAGGGGAGTAAGGAAATAAAATATTTTGTAGAAAAAGGGGCAGATGTGAATGCTAAAAATAAAGATGGATGGACGGCTTTGATGTGGAGTGTCCTCTACTATGATTTAGATAATGTGAAATATTTGGTAGAAAAAGGGGCAGATGTAAAAATCAAAAATAAAGATGGTAAAACGGCAATAGATTTAGCAAATCCAAACGATCTTGTTGGTAAAGCTATCAGGGATTTTATTTTAAAAATAGAACTTGGCGAATAGGATTTATAGCTTTTGGCTATGAATCGCGTAAAAATTAAATAAAGGAGGTTCATTGTGGAAAAAGATGAAGTAAAAAGCGATGAGATTTTGGAAAAGGAAAAACGGCAAGAATATGAGGAAAAGCTAAAATATAGAGATAATTGCCGTGAGACGGAAATGGAAAATCATAGGGCGCAAGATAAAGCGGTTATGACTATATCATCGGCTTTGTTTGGGCTTTTATTGACAATGTATGATAAGCTAAATGGGCAATGTCAAGTTAATATACTTTTAAAATTATTGGTGATAACTAACGCACTAACTTTGATTATGTCCATTTTGGCGTTTTCTGTCGCAAATAAAGCGACTGATGAGAATTTGCAATTTTATTTGCAAAGAAAGCAAAATTATAATGGTTGTTGGGAAATAATTTCTGATTTTTTAAATTATGGGTATTTACTGACAACTTGTTTGAGTGTTATTATTTTAAGCATAATTATGTGTATGATATTTTAAGGAGGTTAATATGAATAAAGATGATAATAAACAACCACAGGGTGAGATTGCTAATGAAGTATTTAGGGAAAAAGAACCATTCTCTTACAGCGATTTTAAACAAATAAAAAAAGAACAAGAACAAAATAAGCAAGTGAATCCAAATCAAAACAACGCTAACGATAAACCTACGACAAATCAACCTACTACGAATCTATCTAAAAAGTAGTGGGATTGTATGATTTTGTATAATTCTTGCTTAGCAAATTTTGCATAATTATTAAATTATATTATTTTTTAGCTCCCGTATCTGCGCCTTGTGATAGTAGAAACTTGATTATTGCTAGATTGCCACTTTCTACGGCAAATTTTAATGCAGTTTTATTTTGATTATTTTTAATATTTATATCTGCACCACTTGCAACTAAAAATATAACTATATCAAAATATCCATTTTTTGAAGCCAACATTAACGCAGTTTCGCCATTGCTATTTGTTATATTTAAATCTCGATTGTCCATTAAATATTGTTTTATCATATCTATATTTTTAGACATAACAGCTCTTATCAATCTAAATGTTTGCTCTTGCTCACTTAAAAAAGCTCTTACATTATCATCTTTTGCTAAATCTAAAGCAGTTTGGTTTTGATTGTTTTTTATGTCTATATCCGCATTATTTTCTATTAAAAATTTTATTATATCTAAATTCCCTCCATTTGAAGCATACATTAGAGCTGTCCATTTTTGCATATTTTGAGCATCAATATCTACCCCATTTTTTACTAAAATTTTTACTATATCCAAATAATTATCCTTATTTTCCTCATTTATGTTATTTTGAGTGGCATACATTAAAGCTGTAAAATCTTGTGTATTTTTAAGACCTATATCTGCACCCATATCCACTAGGTATTCCACTATTTTTACTTTTCCATATTCTGATGCTTTCATCAAAGCAGTTTCACTATGGTAATTTGTATCATCTACATTCACATTATTATTTTCCATATATTCCTTAACTTTTTCCAACTTCCCCTCTTTTATAACCGACTTAAACTCATTATTGTAAGACATACTTTATCCTTTCAATACATAATAATCGCAAATTGTAACATAATATCCTTAAAAAGTAAAGGGTGGAATCTCTTTGATTTTATTATCGTGGGGCTAAGTTTATTTGCGAGTGCGGGGATTTCCGTGCTTCGCGCATTGCGAATCTTTCGCGCTATGCGCCTACTCTCTGTCCTACCGCAAATGCGCCTAATCACTGAGGCTATGCTACACACGCTCCCTAGCCTTTTTGGCGTGGCGATATTGCTATTTATCTTTTACTATGTGTATGCGGTGCTATGCGTGAATCTCTTTGGCACGGATTTCCCGCAATATTTCGGTAGCTTGGGGACGAGCTTTTTCACGCTATTTCGGCTGATGATAATGGACGACTTTGGCAACATAGTGCGCCCGATAATCGACAGATACGCCTACGCGTGGGTAGTCTTTGTCAGCTTTGTGTTAATCGTGGGATTCGTAGTGCTAAATCTCGTAGTAGGCATAATCGTAGAAAGCATAAGCGAGATAAAAGAGCGAAACGAATCATAAAGATTTGCGCGAATTTTAGGGGTGAATCGTTGATTTGCGTCGCAACGACAAAAACCACACGATTCGCCGAATCGTGCGATTACACAATATTTTACATTTGATTCGATAAAATCGCAATTTATTTTTACAAAAACGCCGAATCGCAAGGGACGACAATGAAAAACAACTTTGAATGGATTAGCATCTCCGATATGTTCGCTGGGATAATGATGGTATTTTTGCTACTTGCCATCGCGTTTATGTTTGTCAGCCAAAAGCAAAGCGCGGAGTTGCTGCGCAAAAACAAAGAGTTAGCCGAGCTAAATGAACAAATGAGTGGCATTTTACGCGCATACTCGGACTTGCAGTTGAAAATCAATGCCGATTTGGTCGCGGAGTTTGGGGGCGATTTTGACAAGTGGAATGCGACTATCGATGATAACAACACGATTCGCTTTAATAACATTGAGGCGATTTTTGAGAGCGGAAGCGCGGAGATTCGCGCGGATTTTAAGGCGATTTTGCGTGAATTTTTCCCGCGCTATATGAGTATCATCAACAAATACCGCGATGATATTGAGGAAATAGTCATCGAGGGACACGCATCAAGCGTGTGGCGTGGCACGAGCAATATCAATGATAGCTTTGTCTTTAACGCCGCGCTGTCGCAAAATCGTGCGCTAAATGTTATGCGCTACTGCTTTTTGGAGGCGACAAAAGGCGATGAGCGCAGGTGGCTTATGAGTGTTTTGCACTCCAATGGAATGAGCTTTTCTAGGCAACTTGAGAGCGAGGCAAAGTCGCGCCGTGTGGAGTTTCGCGTCATCACAAAGGCGTATAATAATATCAAGCAGATTATTGACTCTGATATTTTAAAGATTGATAGGAAAGATTTGCGCGTGGAAAAATAGGCTTTTTGTGGAGGGCGAATCTGCGCTTAATTTGGCGTAGATTCGCGCATTTTAGGATTGAAGCACCCTAGCTTAACTGCGCCTTTTTTTCGTTTTCATTAAGCCACACAAAGATTTTTGCCACCGCCAAATAGCACGATTCATCGATAAAATCATCGACTTTTATATTCATCAGCAAATCCACCAATTCTTTGTTTTGAAAAATGGGAATGTCAAACTCCACCGCCTTTTGGATTAAAATGGTGGCAAATCTATCCTTGCCCTGCGCTACGACTTTTGGTGCGCTTAGGTGCTTGTTATAAGCGAGTGCTACGGCTTTGGTGGGATTTTGAAATTTTTGCATTTTAGTAGCCCAAAAGAATTGAATCAATTTGTCGCCATTTGGATTCGGTAGATTCGGCTGAATCGCGCGTGGATTCGCCTAAATCTATGCGCGAATCTCTCATATTTTGCAAGATATGATAAACGCTACGATTGAAAATATCCGTCTCGATATTCACGCGCCGTGCGGGTTTATAAGTGTGAAAAAGCGTGTTATTAAAGGTGTGCGGGATAATAGTTAGGCGAAAGGTTTGCGAATCCACCGCATTTAGCGTAAGACTCACGCCATCAATAGCGATACTGCCCTTTGGCACGAGCAATGGACGGATTTCTTGCGGATAGGCGATGATAAAGTCAAATCCATTTTCACTGCGCTCTACACGCACAATCTCGCCAATACTATCGATATGCCCCTGCACGATATGCCCGTCCAATCGGTCGTTTAGGCGCAACGCCTCCTCTAAATGCACCTTAGCGCGTGGAAGTCGCAGATTTTCTAGTGCGACACATTCGCGTGTCTCTTTACTCAAAATGGCGCGGAAAACCTCGCCATTTGTGGAAATAGCAGTCGTGCAAATGCCGTTGATTGCGATACTTGCGCCCACCTCAGGGCGAATCGCGCTTTTTACAGCAATCATCTCGCCATCAAATCTCTCCACCACGCCGATATTTTTGATTAGTCCGCTAAACATTTTTATCCCTATTTTTGCGCCATTTTGTGCCATATTTTCGCACAAATTTTCGCAAAATTTTGATATTATTGTAGCAAAAATTTTGGAGCAAAAGATGAAATTTATCGACACGCATTGTCATTTGGATAGCGCGGATTTTGAGAATGAAGTGGGCGCGATTGTGGCGCACTGCGGGACGCTTGGCGTGGAGCGAATGCTAATCCCGGGCGCAGATTTGGCGGATTTGCCAAAGGCGATTGCTTTGGCGGAAGCCTTTAGCGAGGTTTATTTTGCCATCGGGATTCACCCAAATGAGATTCACGCGCTTGATTCGAGCGCATTACAGGCTATGCGCGAATCGGCAAATCACAAAAAATGCCTTGCGGTGGGCGAAATCGGGCTAGATTATCATTACAAAAATGATGAGCAAACCAAAAAGTCCCAAGAGAGTGGCTTTCGCGCCCAAATAGAGCTAGGAATCGCCCTAAATCTGCCTATTATCATTCACACACGCGAATCAAATAGCGACATTGTGCGTATTTTGAGCGATTACGAATCCGCCCTAAAATGCGTCATTTTTCACTGCTTTGGGGGCGATATGAATTTGGTGGATTGCCTAAAATGCCCTATTTATTACGGAATCGGCGGTGTGATTAGCTTTAAAAATGCCAAAAATTTGCAAGAGAGTGTGGCAAAATTGCCGCGCGAATCGCTTTTGCTAGAAACAGATGCGCCATATCTCGCGCCTACGCCTCATCGTGGG